>JACCSV010000225.1 GCA_013812805.1 Sphingomonas sp.
AGGCTACACCGTCCGTGGAGTGCAGAAACTGCTCGGGGTGAAAGCTGGCGTCGCGGGCGCGGAGCAAGCGCCAGAAAGCGTTCGACAGCCGGCGCTCGCCCAGCCCGCCGGGGTGAATGTCGAGCGACTGCTCGAGATCCGCGATCGGCTGGCCTCGGCGCTGGACCTTTAACGCTCAGCCCAGTTCGCGCGGGCGAAGGAATCGCAGAAGGTCGCCACCGGCCGCCGCCTGCGGCCAGGCCGGGGCGCGCAGGCCGATTTCGACGAGTGAGCCGGTCGGCAGGTTAGGCGTCAGCGCTTCTAATAACGCCGAGCCACTGCCCCTGGTAAGCTGCATCGCCAGCTCGTGCAGGCCCGGATTGTGGCCGACGAGCAGCAGCCGTTCGGCCTGCACGGGTATTGCGGCGATGATATCGAGCAAATCCTTAGACGACGCTGCATAGAGCTTCGGCTCGGAGCGCGAATCGAAGTCGACCGCCCAGCCCTCGCGGATCCCGGCCAACGTCTCGGCCGCGCGTCGTGCCGGGCTGACCAGCACTAGGTCGTAGGCGAGCCCGAGCTTGCCAAACTCCTCGCCCATCCGCTTCGCGGCCGCTCGCCCGCGCGCGTTGAGCGGGCGGTCAAAGTCGCCAAGCGCCGGATCGTCCCAGCTCGACTTGGCGTGACGCAGCAGGCCCAGCCGCTTCACGGGATCACCATCGCCGCAGGCCGATCCACCGGGCGCGACAGTCGCGACTGCACCCGCGCAATCGCCTCGTCGAGCGGCACCCGGCCGACCTCGACGCCGGGTGGAAAGGCGCGAAGCAGGCGCGACGGCATCGCCGCCGACAGGATCACGAACACCCCGCGATCGTCGGCGCGCCGGATCAGCCGGCCGAACCCCTGCGCCAGCCGAGCGCGGACGACGCGGTCGTCGTAAGCGCTGCCGCCCCCGGCCATCCGCCGCGCCGCGTGAAGCACCGTCGGCCGCGGCCACGGCACCCGCTCCATCACCACCAGGCGAAGCGACTCGCCGGGCACGTCGACGCCATCGCGAAGCGCGTCGGTGCCAAGCAGCGAGGCGCGCGCGTCATCCCTGAAAATGTCGACCAGGGTGCCGGGGTCGATCGGATCGACATGCTGGGCGAGCAGCGGCAGCCCGGCACGCGCCAGCCGATCGGCGATCCGCGCGTGCACCGCTTTGAGCCGCTGGATCGCGGTGAACAGGCCAAGCGTCCCGCCACCGGCCGCTTCGATCAGCCGCGCATAGGCACCGGCAAGCGCCGGCAGGTCCCCCTGGCGGATGTCGGTGACGATCAGGACTTCCGAGTCGCTGGCATAATCGAACGGGCTTTCGGCTTCGAACCGGTCGACCGGGGCGTCGAGGTGGCAAGCACCGGTGCGCTGCTCAGCAGCGTCCCAGCCGTCGCCGCCGCGAAGCGTTGCCGAGGTCACCAGCAAACCCTGCGCTGGCTCGAGGACCGCGGCGGCGAGCGGACGCGTCGGATCGAGCCAGCGGCGGTTGACCGCGACATCATACTCGCGCCCGTCGACCCGCTCGACCGCCAGCCAGTCGACGAAATCCGGGTCTGCCTGGCCCCCGACCCGGGCCAGCAAGCCGATCCAGGCAAGCAGAGTCTCGCGCCTCCAGCCGAGGCCGTTGATCGCCCCCTCGACCCGCGCCCGGGCCTGCGTGTCGAGCCAGTCGGGAGCGTCGGCAAGCACCGCCTCAAGCCGCCGCGACAGCGCCGCAAGCGGCTTCTGCAATGCCTCCAGCGCCTCCATCGCCGCAGCGGCATTGGCGACCAGCGGCCCGTCCGGTTCGGCAAGCTCGGTTTCAATTCCATAGCCGGCGTCCTGCGCCCTGGCGCGCGCGTAAACCGTCCCGCGCACCTCCGCGAGCAGCGCTTCGAACGGCCCGAACGGAGCCCCTTCGGCAACACGCGCGAGCCAGCCGTCCGACGGCAATGCCCGCGCCGCTTCGAGCGCCGCGTCCAGCGCCGTAGCGCCTTCGTCGTCGTAAGAAGCAACGTCCATCAGCCGTGCCGCGAGCCCGCGCCGCCGGCCGCGCGACTTGCCTTCCGGCCCGACGATCCAGCGCCGCATTTCGATCGCTTCCTGACCGCCGAAGCAGATGGCGAAGGTTGAATCGGCGGCGTCGAACAGGTGATGACCCTCGTCGAACACGATCCGCTGCGGCGCCGCTTCGCGGGCTCTGGCGGCATTGATCATCACCAGCGCATGATTGGCGATGACGATGTCGGCCTCGCGCCCTGCCCGCTCAGCACGCTCGATGAAGCAGCGGCGGTAGTGGGGGCAACCGGCGAACACGCATTCGCCGCGGCGGTCGGTAAGTGCGGCCGAGCCGGCGCGGCGGAACAGGCTTGCCAGCCAGCCGGGCAGATCGCCGCCAACCATGTCCCCGTCGCGGCTGTAAGCGGCCCAGCGGCCAACCAGCTGGGCAAGGATCGCGGCGCGGCCGGCGAAACCGCCCTGCAGCGCATCTTCGAGGTTGAGCAGGCACAGGTAATTCTCTCGCCCCTTGCGAATGACGATCCGGCGGGTGCGCTCGGCCGGGTCGGGAATTAGCCGCGGCCCTTCCGCGTCGAGCTGGCGCTGCAGCGCTTTGGTGAAGGTCGACACCCACACCGTTCCGCCCGATCTTTCCGCCCACAGCGAGGCGGGAGCGAGATAGGCCAGCGTCTTGCCGATGCCGGTTCCGGCCTCGGCCAGCAGCATGTTCGGAGAATGCTGCGACCGCCGCGGGGCGAACACGTCGCTGACCGCGCTCGCCATCGCCCGCTGGCCCTCGCGCGCCTCGGACGCCGAGCCAACCAAAGTCCGAAGCCTGGCCTCGGCCTCGGCGGGATCGACCCGGATCAGCTTCGCTGCCGGACGCTCGGGCGCCTCTTCCCACGCCTTCAGCCGCGAAAACAGCATCCGCTCGCCGCCTTCCGGCGCCTGCAGCCGCCGGCCGACCAGAGGCGCCCACGACCAGCCGAGACGGGCAAGGCTGGCATTTGCGGTCCACGCGCCCTCGCGCTGGGTCCAATCGTGGTCAGCGAGCCGGTCGAGCAGTCGTGCGCCAAGCTGCTGCAGAACGCCCGCGGCCTCTGCGTCGCTGGCCGGCGGATCAATGCCCAAAGTGCGGCTAAGGCCCGCCGGAGTGGGCACCGCGAAGCAGGCCGGGTGGATGAAGGCGAACAACTCCAGCAAGTCGAGCCCCGACAATTCGCCGTAGCCGAGCCTTTGCCCGACCAGCGGCGCGTTGAGGACGATGTGCGGCGTTTCGGCGGCGCGGGCGATCGCCTCGCCGCGCCCCGCTTCGCGCACTTCACCCGACGGGCTGGCGATCCAGATACCCGCGTGGGTTGCGTGCAAGGCTGGAAGAGGCAAAGGAGCGGCCACTTTTCGACAATGCTGCCAAGAGAACAGAAGAGCAACAGATTTGGACGCTGAAAGCATGCGTGTCGCCGCGATGCAGTCGAAAGCCTGGCCGTACGAGGAAGCGCGAAAGCTCCTGAAGCGCTATCCCGACGGCAAGCCGGGCGGCGAGGCGGTTCTGTTTGAGACGGGTTACGGTCCATCGGGCCTCCCGCACATCGGCACCTTCAATGAAGTGCTGCGCACCACTTTTGTTCGCCGAGCCTATGAAGAACTGACCGGCCAGCCGACGCGGCTGATCGCGTTCAGCGACGACATGGACGGGCTTCGCAAGGTCCCGGACAATGTCCCCAACCCCGAGCTCCTGCAGCCGCACCTCGGCATGCCGCTGTCACAAGTCCCGGACCCGTTCGGAACCCACGAAAGCTTTGCTCATCACAACAATGCGCGGCTTCGAACCTTTCTAGACAGATTCGGCTTCGACTATGAATTTCTGTCGGCGACCGAATGCTATCGCTCCGGCCGCTTCGACGACGTCGTCCGCCAAGTGCTGCGCAACTGGGACGCGGTCATGGGCGTGATGCTCCCGACGCTGCGGGAGGAGCGGCGCAAGACCTATTCGCCACTGCTCCCCGTGTCTCCCACTAGCGGCATCGTCCTGCAGGTGGCGGTCGAGGTCATCGACGCCGAGGCCGGGATCATTGCCTTCGAGAACGAGGGCCAGCGCGTCGAGCAGTCGGCGCTCGGCGGCCGCGCCAAGCTTCAGTGGAAGGTCGACTGGGCGGCCCGCTGGGTTGCGCTCGGCGTCGATTATGAGATGGCCGGCAAGGATCTGATCGACAGCGTCACCCAATCGGGGAAGATCGCGCGCGTGCTGGGCGGCCGCCCGCCCGAAGGCTTCAACTATGAGATGTTCCTCGACGAAAAGGGCGAGAAGATCTCCAAGTCCAAGGGCAATGGCCTAAGCCTCGACGAGTGGCTGCGCTACGGCAGCGAGGAAAGCCTCGCCTTCTTCATCTACCGCGAGCCGCGCAAGGCCAAGAGCCTGCACATCGGCGTGATCCCGCGCGCGGTCGACGAATATTGGCAGTTCCGCGGCAATTATGCCGGCCAGCCGATCGAGCAAAAGCTTGGCAACCCCGTCCACCACATTCACTCTGGGAAGGTGCCGGAGGCGGCGCTGCCGTTGACCTACGGGCTGCTACTCAACCTGGTTAGCCTGCCAGGCGTCGGCGACAAGGAGACGGCGTGGAAATTCGTCCAGCGCTATGCGCCGGGCAGCTCAGCCGAAGCCAACCCGGAACTCGACGAGCTGATCGGTCTCGCGGTCAATTACGCGCGCGATTTTGTCGCTCCCAACCTTACGCGCCGTTCGCCGACGCCTGAGGAAGCCGAAGCCCTGCGCGACCTCGACGGCGAGCTGGCGAAACTGGGCGGCGACGCTGATGCCGACACGATCCAGAACATCGTCTTCGAAGTCGGCAAGCGCCACCCGTTCGAATCGCTCCGCCACTGGTTCCAGGCGCTTTACGAGACCCTTCTCGGCTCCAGCCAGGGGCCGCGCATGGGCAGCTTCATCGCCCTTTACGGTGTCGAAAACACCCGCCGCCTGATCGCCGAAGCGCTGGCGGCTGCCGCGTAGCTATTTCAACGAAGCCAGCGCGAGGTCCGCGGAGACGCTCACCCCCGCAAGCTTCAACGCCTCGTCGAGCGCCTTGTCCGCGGCCACTGCCACGTCCGGCCTTACACCGACGCCTTCCCAGCTTTGGCCGGTATCCGGGTCGAACGTGCGGCCGACCGGGATGAAGGCTTCGTAACCCTCGCCGAGCGGCACACCGCCGCCGAAATGGGCCCCGCCGCCGGTGGCTTCGCCGACCAAGGTCGCGCGCTTCGTACGCTTCAGCGAAAGCGACAGATGTTCGGCTGCTGAAAATGTATTCTTCGATGTCAGCAGGTACACCTTTGCGTCTCGCAGACGACCCTGGTTCGGGGCCGGAGTGACGAAATGCTCGCGCCGGATGATGGTGGCGGGCCCGCTGGCTTTGCGGAGTGTCGGGTCGTCCCCGAACGGATTTCCGCGGGTCTCCTCCACGGCCTGACGGATATCCATCACCACAAGCGTCGTAGGCTTGGCGAAAATCTCGCTGAAGATCAGATTCATCTCGTCCAGACCGCCGCCGCCATTGCCACGCGCGTCGATGATCAGGGTGTTGGCATCGCGATGCGCCGCCAGGAACTTGCGGACGTCGGCGATGGTGGTGTCGTTGCCGGGAAAGCCGCGGGTTTCGATGTACGCAACACCGGCCGCGAGCCATCCGGTCTTGCCGATGGCGCTCTTTGACGCCGGCCCACCGTGGTGCCCGGCCTTCTGACGCGCAGCCCGCTGTCCGGCCGATAAGGGGCGCAGCCGCAAGTGCCCGTCCTTATGCACCGCCCGCAGGTCGGCGGTGACCGTCGTGGCAAAAGCGTTTGCACTCGGAAAACTGGCATATTCGCCAGCCGCAAGTTTGGCACGGAGCATTTCGGCATAAGCCGTTCCTTTGTCCGGGAACACGAAACTCTCTTGCAAGGCGGTTGCCAATTCGGTGACCGCTTTCTCCGCGTCAGCCTTAACGAAGGCGATGTTCGCTTCTACCGCACCCGGCTCCGTCGCCGCCAGAGCGGCATTGGCAACGAGGGATGCCGAAGCGCAGAACGCCGCCAGGGCCAGAATTAGAGCACGCATCGTTTCACTCCGCCGTGTTACAATGGCAACACAGTAGCGCAATCGGCCGGCTTGTGCGTGCAATTTTCGTGCTCCGCGTGCCAGAATTTGGCACAGCTAGGCTGTGCTCGACCGTTTTGACCTCGCTCTTCTGAACATCGTCCAGCGCGACGACTCGCTAACCGCCGAAGTGCTGGCGCGCGATGTGCCGCTTTCCCCGTCCGCCATCGCCCGCCGATTGCGAGCGCTTCGAGCCAACGGTTGGATTAGCCGCACCGTCGCGTTGCTGTCGCAGCGGCTGACGGGACGGCGCTTGCGCGCGGTCGTCCTGGTCCAGCTGAGCGAACACGCCAACCAGGCGGGCAAGCGAGCGCTCCTCAATCGAATCGACGCCTCTCGACACGTGCAATTCTGCTACGAGCTTGCTGGCGCGAACGATCTGCTGCTGCTGTTCGACTGCGCCGACATGGCCGAATTCAACGACGTTGCGGAAGCCGTGCTCGTCGCCGACCCGACGGTCCGCCGCTATGAGACCAGCTTCGTCAAGCGCGAACTGAAGTTCGAGCCGTTCGTCGAGCTGACCACGTCGGATGCCGAAAACTAGGCAGGCAGCATAAGGCTGCTTTCTACCAGGAGAAGTTGTGGACCACGTCGACCACCTGCCCACTGTAGGTGTCGACGAGAAGCGCGTCGTCCCAATAGCGCACCCATTTGTACGGGTACGGCGCGTAGGGCAGCCGGTACATCGACGGGTCGCGCAGCCAGTAGGAGCTGTCGTAATAGCTCGGCCACAAGCGCCAACCCCTATTATAGCGCCGATAGCTCCAGCCGAAGGGGTCATAGTAAAAGCCGAGTCGGAACAAGGATCCGAAGCGGCGGCGGTGATCGCGCCAATTGTAGCGGCGGTCGTTGTGCCAGCTCGATCCCCAGTGCGGTTCGCTGGCGCGGCGGGCGGAGGTCCGTGGCGACGGCGCCGGACGGTCGGGGCGGGCATTGGCCGGCGGCGTGACGCGGCGGCGCTCGACGCGATCGCCCAACTGCTCGGCAAGCGCCCCGCGTTGCCGGTCGCGTTGCTCGCGGCGCCAGTTGGCGACGCTGTCGCCAGCATCGTCGCGCCGCTGCCCCAGCCTCGGCCGCGGCCGGTCGACCGTCGTCGAGGCACGACCGTATGCGATCGTGCGGTCGACTACCGGGCGGCTGGGCCGCTCCGCTTCGATAGGGGCGCGTGACGGGTCGCGGGCGAGCATCCGTCGCTCGGCAGCTTGCCGGCGCCGGTCGCCGCGCGCCTCGCCCCGCTCCGTTTTCTCCGCACGCGCCTGCTCGCGCGCTTCGCGTCGTTGCTCGTCGGTGGACTGCGCACGCGCCTGCACCGCGGCGATAGCGGCAACAAGAAATGCGAGAACGAACCTGCGCATGCGGCACCTCCCATCGGAAATGCCGATTTATGCGCCTGCCGGATGAGCCGCCGATTAACCGTTACGGATGCGTTCGAATCAGCTTCTACGGCCCAACGTCGGCGGTGTCTTGCTGGCGCTGCCGGACCTGCCGGCGCTCGAAGCCGAGTGCGGCCGCGACATCATTGTCCCACCCGTAGGCGTCCTGGACGAAGCGGATCCTGCCGTCGGTGCCGACGAAAGCGGTGTGGTACATCAGCCGCACCGGAATCTTGGCGTTCAGTTTGACAAAGGTTTCCTCGCCGGTTGCCATCGCCTCGTCGAAATCCTCGATTATGCCGTCGGCTTGGGCGATCATCCGCGCAAAGCCGAGCGCGTCGTGGACTCGCACGCAGCCGTGGCTCTTGTGCCGCTCATTCTGCGCGAACAGCGCCTTGGCCGGCGTGTCGTGAAGGTAGATCGCCTCGTCGTTCTGCATGTCGAACTTGACCTCGCCAAGCGCATTCTTCGGTCCCGGCTGCTGCACCAGCCAGCCGTCCTTCCGAACGATTTTCTGGTCGCGCAGATAGGCAGCGCTCTTTTTGGACAACTCGTCCTCCTCGATCGACTTGGGAACCGTCCAGGTAGGATTGGCAACCAGCCGGAATAGCGGCGAGCCGAGCTGCGGGGTTTCCCAATCCGCCTGACCGACAACGACTCGCCGTTCGTCGGTGAGCTGCCCGTTGCGCCAGAAGGTGAGGAAGGTGGCTGCAGTGTTGACGTCGATCCGAGTCGCCGGCGACTGACGTTCCATCCACCGCAGCCGCTCCAGCGCCACCGCAAGCTGCCGGGCGCGGTCCTTGGCACTGGTGTTGACCGCCTTGAGCGTATCGTTGCCGATCACTCCGTCCGGCTTCAGTCCGAAATCCTGCTGCATCCGCTCGACCGCCTCGGCAACCTCGGCGGTATACTCCACGCCCGGCTGCGCCGGTTGTGCGCCTGCGTCGGGCTTGGGCTGACTTGGCTGCGGTTGCGCAGCCAAATAGCCGCCCGCCTTCAGCGCCTCGATGACATCAGGCACGCGCGGATCGCTCGAGCCACGCTTGATCGGCTCGCCGGGCTTAATGTTGGTATCGGGCGTCTTGGCGGCCAGCGCGACATAATGACCGAACGCTTGGCTCAGCTTGCGATATTCATCGGTCTGCGGGGCGAGCGAACCGAGCCACTCGACCAGCCTGTTCTCGACCACCGCTTGCTCGAACCCCCCCTCGACGTCGACCTTGGGGCGGGGAAGCGTATAGACTTCGCGAAGCTTGGTCGGGTCGGTCTTGCCCATCGCCAGCGCCGAGGCGAGCGACAGGACCGCTTCCCGCAACTCTCCTTCGCTGGCCGAATTCACATCGCCCTTGAAGAAGATGTCGGTGGTAAGGCCGTGCTTGGGCGCTTCCGCTAAGGCGGAACGAAGCTGCTGCGCGGCCGGCGAATCGGCACCGGCCTCGGCACTGCCGCTTTGGCCGAAGGTGATTGGACTGTTCTCGCACCCGGCCAGCGCGAGCAGCGCGACCGAGATCATCAGAGTCTTGCGAATCAAGGAGTTGCTCCTGCGTGGTTCTGGATTTGAAGAACCATCGGAGCAGCGAGCCGATCCATCGTCGTGGTAATAGTTGTCCTGCGGCGTCCCCGCTTTATCGTTAGCCGGCGGCCCGCATGTTCGAAAGCCCGAGCACCATCTGGTTGGCGCGTTCATAGGCGAGCGGCCGGCCGAACAGATATCCCTGGATGGTATCGCAGCCGAGGTCGCGCATGCGCTCGAAGTCCTCGGGGGTTTCGACGCCTTCAGCGGTCACCGACATGCGGAAGCTCTTGGCGAGCTGGACGATCGACTGGATGATCGCGACATTCTCGGGGCGGGTCCCGGCTTCGCGAACGAAGCTGCCGTCGATCTTGAGTTTGTGGAAGATCGCCTTGTTCAGATAGCCGATCGAGGAATAGCCGGTGCCGAAGTCATCGAGCGCAATCCCGACGCCCAGCGAGCGCAGGCGCTTGAGCACGTCGAGGGTCAATCCGTTGTCGCCCAGGAACACGCCTTCGGTGACTTCCAGCTCGATCCGATTACCCTGCACCCGATGCCGGGCGAGCGCTTCGCTGACGATATTGGGCAGCGCCGGCATCAGGATCTGTTTGGGGCTGACGTTCAGCGCCACCGAGATGTTTTCCGGCCACGAGGCCGCGGCCTTGCATGCTTCCTCGATCACCCACTGCCCGATCGCACCCATCAGACCGATTTCCTCGGCGGCCGGGATGAAGACGTTAGGCGGCACCAGCCCGCGCTTCGGGTGGTTCCACCGCAGCAGCGCCTCGAAGCCGATCAGCTTCTGGGTCCTGGCATTGATCAGTGGCTGGAAAACCAAGTGGAACTGCTTGGCGGCAAGCGCGCCGCGGAGGTCGGTTTCCATCCGCACCCGATCCTCCTGCTCCGACTGCAGCTCGGACGAGAAATAACGCGCAACGCCCCGGCCGGCGTCCTTTGCCTGATAGAGCGCAAGGTCGGCCTTGAGGATCAGATCGTCGACGGTGGCGCCGTCGATCGGGCCGAAAGCGCAGCCTATCGAAACGCCGATCCGGATTTCGGTGCCCTCGATCAGGTACGGCTGCTTGATCGCCTCGATGATCTTCTGCGCCAGATGCTCGACGCTGGTGCGGCTTTGCGCGTCGGTGACGACGACCGCGAATTCATCGCCGCCCATGCGCCCGACATGGCCGTCGTTTGCGACCTGGTCGACCAGCCGCTTGGCGACTCCGCGCAGCACTGCATCGCCCTTGGGGTGGCCGAAGGTGTCGTTGACCGGCTTGAAGCCGTCGAGGTCGAGAAAAAGGATCGCGCAAGGGACGTTGCTGACCGTCGCGCCGCGGAGCGCATCACCGAGTAATTGGCGGACCCGTCCGCGATTGGGCAGGCCCGACAGCACATCGACATTGGCAAGATGGGTTAGCCGTTCCTGCGTCTGGCGGATTTCGGTAACGTCGGAGCCGACCCCGCGGAAGCCTTCGAAGCGGCCGGCAGTGTCGACGATCGGGTCACCGGCGATCGAGATCCACCGCGGCCCGTGCGTGGTCTCCAGCTCCATCTCCAGCGCGTTGAACGCCTGCTTTTCGAGCAGCTTGCGGCCCAATTCGGCATGCCCGCCGAGCAGGGAGGGAAGCGAGTGGCCGAGCAGTTGATTGGCCGGCCGGCCGAGCAACGCGGTCATCCGCGAAGAAATGTAGGTGACCCGGTTCTCCGGGTCGACTTGCCACAGCCAGCCGACCCCGCGTTGCTCATATTCCTGGAGCAGCAGCGAAGCGCTTTCGCTTTGCGATCCCACGTCGGCGTTGGTCTTCATCTGGTTGAATGCCCAGCGGGCGACGGCAAGCACGCCGAAAATGGCGACTCCGATCGTGAACAGGATCGATAGCATGTGCTCGAACGGAACGCTGTTGCGCCCGATCAGCAGGGCGATGCACAGGCCGGCGGTAAAGCTTGCCATCCAGGCGACGACGCAGGGGAGCACGACCACTAGCCCAAGCGCGGCAATACCCAGGCCGGCAATGATCGAGGCGGCGATCACCTGCTGCCCGACCGGCAACCACTGGAACAGGTAAACCGGCAGCGACAGCCACAGCAGCGCCCGCAAGGCGATGTCCCCGACCAGCATCGAGTCGGGAACGCGCCGTCCGGTGCGGCCGACGTGGGTAATCGCGTGAGTGCGGGCGATCTGCATGGCGACGAAGTTCGCGGCGGTCACCGCGCCCGCCCATCCCACCAGCCAGGCGATCGGCGCGTGCCCAAGCAAGGCTGCAACCATCATCGCCGAAGCAACGACATTGGCAGCCGAGAAGAACGGTGCGAGCTCGGCACGGGCGATCAGCTGCGCGTCCCGCAACGGCGAGGACTCGCCGTCGGCAGCCATGCTCGCCGAGAAGGCCGCCGACTCGCCGTCCGGCAGGCGTGCTGAAATCATCCGTTTGTAACGGTCTGGGGCTTCGTACATCCGCGTCCCGCTCTCTGGTCTCCCCCATCGGTAGGAGAAGAGAGTTGAAACGCAGTTAAGAAATCCGGCTCAAAGCCCGAGCTTGTCGAGTCCGCGGGTGGTGATCGGGTGGTATCCTGCCCGCGCCCGGCGATAGACCCGAGCGGCGATCGGCCGCCCCCATTGCTGGTCCTTGGCCAAGGCCTCGATCAGCGGCGCCACGAACTTGCGCCGGCCCTGGGTCGTCAGGAAGCGCTCGAGCGCGGGTACCGCGGGATCGTACCGGTTGGCGACGGCAAGGCTGAGCCAGGCGTACAGCACCTCATTATTGCGAGTCTCCGACAGCCGCAGCTGCTGGTCGAGCGCGCGCAGCCGCTGCCCGTCGATCTTGCGCGGCAACCGGTTGACGAAGCGAAGCCGCTCGGCGGTCGTCCAGCGCGCCCACGGCTGCGCGGGGATGGCGCCGCCGCCGGTAAATTGCTGCACGGCCCGATCGACCTCGGCAAAGGCATTGGGGTTGGGCTTGACCATGGTTGCCGGAAGCCCCGGCTGGTTGACCCACTGGTCGAGCATCAGCTTCTGTTCGAGCCGCTCGTCGCCCTTGATCAGATGCTCGCGAATGTCGGCGAGGAAGATTGCCGAAGTTACCGGCTGGAACGCGTGGCGCGTGAACCAGCCCTTGAGCCAGGCATCGAAGCGCTCGCGTCCCACCGCGGTCTCGATGCTTCGAAGGAAGGCGGCGCCCTTCTCATAGGCGATTTCGGTCAGCCCTTCGTCCGGATGCCGGCCCTTGAGGTCGATACGCAAGCGGGTGTCGGCGCCCGAAGCGCCGCCAAGCGTCTCGATCTGCTCGTTCAGCGAATCGACGCCCAGCGCATATTGCTGCGCCGCCACCTTCGGCCCGTAGATGGCCTCGATGATCCGGTAGGTCGCGTAGGTCGTCATCCCCTCGTTGAGCCAGAAATCGGCCCAGGTCGCGTTGGTCGCAAGGTTGCCCGACCAGCTGTGCGCAAGCTCGTGCGCGATCAGGCTCACCAGGCTCTTGTCACCGGCGATGAAGGTCGGGGTGAGAAAGGTGAGGTTGGGGTTCTCCATGCCGCCAAACGGGAAGGACGGCGGCAGCACCAGCATGTCGTAGCGGCCCCAGCGGTACGGACCGAACAGCTCTTCGGCCGCATCGATCATTTTCTCGGTGTCCTCGAGCTCTTTGGCCGCCGCCGGCAGCATCGAGGGCTCGGTCCACACGCCCGAGCGGGGCCCGAGCTCCTGGAAAGCGAGGTCGCCGACCGCGATCGCGATCAGATACGGCGCCACCGGATTGGCCATGCGGTACTTGAACACCCGCATGTTGCCCTGCGTAGTCGGCTCGCCGACGCGCTGCGAGCTCATCACCGCGGTCAGTGGCGCCGGCACCCGGATGGTGGCTTCCCAGCTCTGGCGGATGCCTGGGGAATCCTGGGTCGGGATCCAGGACCGGTTCTCGATCGGCTGGCCCTGGCTGAACAGATAGGGGTGCTTCTTGCCGGCGGTCTGTTCCGGCGTCAGCCACTGCAGGGAGCCGGCATCGGGCGCCGATTTGTAGCGGATCATGATTCGGCGGGTGTCGGGCCGCAGCGCGATCGCAAGCGGAGCCCCGAGGATCTCGTCGCTGGCCCCGACCTTATATTCGAGCGGTTGCCCGGCAGCGTCGGTGATCGCCTGGATCTCCAGCCCCTTGTCGTCGAGGATAATCTCCTTGGCGTCAGGCTTGCGGTCGATGTCGAGCGCGGCGAGCCCGCCAATCCGCTTGGCGTCGAAATCGACGGTGAGGTCGAGCGCCAGGTGAGTGACTCGCGCTTCCAGCGGCTTGGCATAGCTGTGAATATCGACCGCGTCCGCGGTCGTCAGGATCGTGGAGACCTGCGGCGCGGCATTGCCGGTGGCATTACCCTGGTCGCCGGACGGGTTGCAGGCGCCGAGGACGGCGAGGCTGAAAGCGGCCGCTGCGGCCATGACGATGCGCAATGGGTTCATGGCATCGGTAACTGCACCGGTTGGACCTGTCTCGCAATGGTCAAGGCGTCGGCCTATATCGGTGGCAATGGCAACCGAGAGCGTAGCCCTGAGCGACCGCCGCGAGCCGAAGGCCCCGCGCCGCATCGACACGCCGCGCATCGAATCCCCGGCGCGCCCGATCCTCGAGGGCGTCGGGCTCGACGCGCCCTTCTTCGAGGACAAGAACCGCGCCTTCTGGTTCCTGCAGAGCCTCGGCTGGAGCGGCTATTTCATCCTCCGCTCGCTGTCGGGCTTTGCCGGGGGCCTGGGCTGGATGTGGCTGGTCCACACCGCACTTCTGACGGCCACCGGCTATTCGCTGACCCTGCTGTTGGGCGCGTTGTTCCGCCGCCTGATCAAGATGCGGGTGCTGTGGACGGCGATCCTCTCGCTGAGCTCGGTGGTGCTGGCCTCGACCGTGTTCTCGGTAATCGAGACGTGGAGCTATGCGACCTTCCTCAAGCCCGATTCGCGGCCCGTGGGCTTCGAGTTTCTCGCTCCGATCCTGTTGAATTTCGCGCTGCTCGCGGCCTGGACCGCGCTCTATTACGGGATCAACTATTACATCCTGCTCGAGGAGCAGATCGACCAGCGCGAACGGCTCGAAAACCAGGCATCCTCGGCCCAGCTGGCGATGCTTCGCTACCAGCTCAACCCGCACTTCCTGTTCAACACGCTCAACTCCATCTCCACCCTGGTGCTTCTCAAGCAGACCGAACGCGCCAATGCGATGCTCGCGCGGCTATCCTCCTTCCTGCGCTACACGCTGGCCAACGAATCCTCGGCCAAGGTGACGCTGGCGCAGGAAGTCGAGACTCTGAAGCTCTACCTGGAGATCGAGAAGATGCGCTTCGAGGAGCGGATGCGCCCGCACTTTCGAATCGAGTCTGACACGATCGGGGCCCGCCTGCCCTCGCTGCTGCTGCAGCCGCTGATCGAGAATGCGATCAAATATGCGGTGACTCCGAGTGAAACCGGCGCCGATATCTGGGTCACCGCGACTCGCGAAGGCCAGGCGGTCCGAATCGAAGTCGCCGACAACGGCAACGGCGAAGGCGCCAACGTCGCCGCCACCCAGTCGACCGGAGTCGGGCTCGCCAATATCCGTGAGCGGCTGGCCCAGGCCTATGGCAGCGCCCACGGATTCACGACCAAGAAGAACGAACAGGGTGGTTTCAGCGTTGTCGTCGAAATCCCCTATGAAACCGGAGACAGGGACTGATGAGCATCCGCACCATCCTGGTCGACGACGAGCCGCTTGCCACTCAGGGCCTGATGCTCCGGCTGGAAGCGCACGACGACGTGGAAATCGTCGCCACCGCCGCCAACGGCCGCGAAGCGATCCGGGCGATCAAGACCAACAAGCCTGACCTCGTCTTCCTCGACATCCAGATGCCGGGCTTCGACGGCTTCTCGGTGATCCAGGGGATGATGGAGGTGGAGCCGCCATTGTTCGTCTTCGTCACCGCTTACGGCGACCATGCGCTCCGCGCGTTCGAAGCGCAAGCAGTGGACTATCTGATGAAGCCCGTCGACGAGGACCGCCTGGCGGCAACCATGGACCGGGTTCGACAGCGCCTCAACGAGAAGCGGGGCGCCGAAGAAGTAGGGCGGCTCAAGGAAGCGCTTGCCGAGCACGCGCCGGAGGCCGCCGGCGAACTGGTCGACGGCGGCGGCGAGGCCCACGCCGCCAACCGCTTCGAGAAAATGATCAACATCAAGGACCAGGGGCAGATTTTCCGGGTCGACGTCGACACCATCGAGCGCATCGACGCCGCGGGCGATTACATGTGCATCCAGACCGGCGATAACACTTTGATCCTCCGCGAGACGATGAAAGATCTGGAAAAGCGGCTCGACCCGCGCCGCTTCCAGCGCGTCCACCGCTCGACGATCGTCAACCTCGACCTCGTCAAGCAGGTCAAGCCGCACACCAACGGCGAATGCTTCTTGGTGCTGGACTCAGGCGCGCAGGTGAAGGTCAGCCGAAGCTATCGCGACGTCGTCGCCAGGTTCGTCCACTGATGGTCGGTGCAAGCCGCTTCGAGCAATTTGCCGCGCTTCACGTCCCCGGTAATCCCGTCATCCTCTACAATATCTGGGATGTCGGCAGTGCAAACGCCGTGGTCGCGGCGGGGGCCAAGGCGCTGGCGACCGGCAGCCACCCGGTCGCCGACGCCCACGGCTGGCCCGACGGCGAGGGCGTGCCGCTCGACTTCGCGCTCGCCAACGCCGAGCGCATCGTCGGTGCTGTCGATCTCCCGGTGACGGTGGATTTCGAAAGCGCTTACTCGACTGATCCGGAGCAGGGAGCGGCGAACGTCGCACGCCTCGCGGCGACCGGCGCGGTCGGCTGCAATTTCGAGGATCAGGTGCTCGGTGGCGAGGGGGTGCACCCGCTCGACCTGCAATGCCGCCGCATCGCCGCGATTCGCGACGCTGTCGGCCCCAATTTCTTCATCAACGCGCGTACCGACCTGTTCCTTAAGACCGACAACTATGACGATGCACTGGTTGGCCAGGTGGTCGAGCGCGGCAAGGCGTTCGCCGACGCCGGCGCCAGCGGCTTCTTCGTCCCGCGGCTGGGCGACCCTCGTCAAGCCGAGCGGGTAGCTCACGAAGTCCCGCTGCCGCTCAACCTCATCGCTTTTCCCGGCGCTCCGGCCAAGGCGGAATGGGCGAGCGCCGGAGTCGCTCGGATCAGCCACGGGCCGTTCCCGCACAAGGCTCTGATGAAGCAGCTGGAGGACGCCGCTCGGGCGGCAATCGCCTAGGCAGCGGCCTTGCGCCACCAGCGGCGGCGCCCCGGCCCCGACTTCAGCACATTGCGCCTGAACAGCCGCGAGGCAACGCGGATGATCACCGCCACCCAGGCCAGCTGCCAGGCAATTGCGACGAAGTGTGGCCACAGCTCGGGAAGCTCGGCGGCGCGGCCGATCATCACGTAAGGCGACGACAAGGGGAAAGCCGCGGCGGCGAGCGCGGCGGGGCTGTTGCCATTGCCGATTGCGACCGCCGCGACGGCGAAGATTACCACCTGTGCCATCGTCACCGGCATCGACAGCGTCTGCACCTCGCGCACCGTCGAAGCCTGCGCGCCG
Source organism: Sphingomonas sp. (assembly GCA_013812805.1). GTDB lineage: Bacteria > Pseudomonadota > Alphaproteobacteria > Sphingomonadales > Sphingomonadaceae > Sphingomicrobium. The sequence continues at coordinate 16,586 of JACCSV010000225.1, forward strand.
ATGCCGAGGAAGGCTGAGCCGAGCAGCAAATAGCTCATCGCGAAATAGGCGAGGCCGAGGGTGAAGAACGCCGGCCAGCCGACCGCCGGCGCGGGGACGCCGCCGAGTCCCGGCGGGGCCCAGACCGCGATGGCCGCGTAGATCCCCATGCCCCAGACCGCGATTCCGACGAACGACATCGCCAGCATTGCCAGCAGCTTGCCCAGGAAAATCGAGTCGATCGGCACGGCCGCGGCAAGCACCTCGACGACCTTGTTCGATTTCTCCTCGACTACCTGGCTGAGCAGCATTCCGGCGAGCAGGATGGTCAGCAGGAACAACAGCCCCTGCCCGACCCTGGCAGTGTTGGCGCGGGCGCTGGTCACCGAGCCCGTCGAACCGCCGATCCGCACCACTTCCACCCGCGGCTCGGTAGTGACTGGACCATCGCGGGACCGCGCGGCTTCTCGAACGAGCAGCTGCATCTGCCGCTTCGCCGTCCCATCCGCGCCGATTGCCCCGATCAGGCGCGGTTGCTCGAGCCCGCCTTCGAGCACCGCGAGAACCGGCGGACTGTTGGCGGCAAGGATCTCGGCGCGCTGCGCCTGACGGTCCGGTTTTGGCTCGAAATGCTTGATCCGCATCAGCTCGGTCGGAGCCAGTGCCGCCTGCAGCCGCTGGCGCGCATTTGAAATCGCGGCGAAATCCTCCTGGGACGCGACCACCCCAACCATCGGCTGCTGCATCGGGTCGAGCGCCCCGCGACCCCCGCTGATCACCGCGATCATCAGGAAGGGGAACAGCGGTCCGAGCAGGAACAGCAGGAACGCCCGCGAAAAGACGGTAGCGGTGAAGTCGCGCCGGGCGATAACGTAAGCAGCGCGAAGCAGCTCAGGGGTCCTCATGCCGATTTGTCCATCTCGGCGGCGGCGGCGTGTCCGGCGATCGCAACGAATGCATCGTGAAGCCCGGGCCGCTCGATCGCCAGCGTCTCGATCCCCGCGCCACCGTCGATCAGCGCCTTGAGCAGCGGCTCGGGGCCGCTTTCCGGAAGCTCGAACACCCAGGCGCGGCCTTCGCGCCGGGCGTTACTCGGAATCGCTTTGCGCCACTCCCCTTCCTCGGCGCGAGTTTGCAGGCGGACGATCGGGCGGAGCTGCGCGCGGGCCTCGTCAACCTCGCCTTCGAACGCGACCTTGCCACCGGCGATAATCGCGATCCGCTCGCACAGCCGCTCTGCATGGGCGATCACATGGGTCGAGAAGATGATCGTCGCTCCGCCATCGGCCTCGCGGCGGATCAGCTCCTCGAGCTTGCCTTGGTTGATCGCGTCGAGCCCGGAAAAGGGCTCGTCGAGGACGATCAGCCGGGGATGGTGGACCAAAGTCCCCAACAGCTGCACGGTCTGCGCCATGCCCTTCGACAAGGTGCGGATCGGCTTGCGCCCCCATTCCCCCAGACCGTGCCGCTCGAGCAACTCGTCGGCCCGCCTGCGCCCCTCGGCGATCGGCAGGCCGCGCAGCGCCCCCATGAAGGCAACCGCCTCCCGCGACTGCATCGCCGGGTAAAGTCCGCGCTCCTCGGGCAGATAGCCGACCAGCCGAGCCGCCTCGATCGGCCGCGAATGACCGAGCAGTCGAACCTCGCCCGCCGACGGGTCGATGATGCCCAGCATCATCCGCAAGGTGGTGGTCTTGCCCGCGCCATTCGGGCCGAGCAGCCCGTAGATCGTCCCAGTCGGCACCGCGAGGCTGACCCCATCGACCGCCCGGGTCTCGCCGAAATCCTTGATTAGATTATTCGCTTCGACAGCCCACGTTGCCCCCTCCCGTTCTTGCTGTTCGCAAAAACCAGCATCGTTTGGGGAACGATGCGTTTTTGTCGAATGTCGAAGCACTGTATTTCCTATGGAAACCGGAAGGACAGCCCTTCGACAAGCTCAGGGCAAACGGGTAACTGGAGCCGTGGCTAACAGCGGAACCATCGAAGACGCAATAAGGGCGGAGGCCGGGAGGCTCGGCTTCGTCGCCTGCGGCTTCGCTCGCGCCGACTCGTTACCTCAGGCCGGCGCCGACCTGCTGCAGTGGATCGACGACGGCCGCCACGGGACGATGGAGTGGTTCGAAGCGCGCGCCCACCACCGCGTCGCTCCGACGGCACTGTGGCCGGAAGCGAAGTCAGCGATTGCGCTGGGCATGAGTTACGCACCGGAAAGCGATCCGCTGGCGCTGGCGTCCGCGGGCTCGGTGGGGAGGATCTCGGTCTATGCCCAGGGCGGCGATTATCACAAGACGGTGAAGACGGCGTTGAAAGCGCTCGGCCGCTGGCTTGCCGACCACGCGGGGTGCGAGCTCAAGGTGTTCGTCGACACCGCTCCGGTGATGGAGAAGCCGCTGAGCGCCGCCGCCGGCATCGGCTGGCAGGGCAAGCACACCAACCTCGTCAGCCGCGAGCATGGCAGCTGGCTGTTCCTGGGCGTGATACTCACCAGCATCGAGCTTGAGCCGGATGCGCCGGCGCAGCTGCACTGCGGCAGCTGCACCCGCTGCCTCGACGCCTGCCCCACCCAAGCCTTCGACGGCCCCCACCGGATCGACGCCCGCAAGTGCATCTCCTACCTGACGATCGAGCATAAAGGGCCGATCCCACACGAATATCGCGCCGCGATCGGCAACCGCATCTACGGATGCGACGATTGCCTAGCGGTGTGCCCGTGGAACAGCTTTGCCGAGAGCGCCGGTGCGAACCGCGCCTTCCTTGCGCGCGATGAGATGAAAGCGCCGGGGCTCGAGCAGCTGCTGGCGCTCAACGATGCCAGCTTCCGAGCCCTGTTCGCGGGGTCGCCAATCAAGCGGATTGGGGTCAACCGGATGATTCGCAACTGCCTGATCGCCGCCGGCAACAGCGGCGATCCCGGTCTGATGGGCGGCGTCGCCGCGCACCTGGACAGCGACGATCCGGTCGTCGCGGAAGCCGCCGAATGGGCGCTGGAGCGGCTTCAGGCACCCTGGAGCGAAGACAGGCAGGTCGCCTGATCGACCGGTGCCAGAGCGCGCGAGCGGGCGTCGACATAGGTCACCCGGTACGGAGCCGCGGGCGCACCGACGGGCGGATAGAGATAGGCATCGAGCACGCAGAACGGGCTCCGGAACTGGAGTTTCAGGCTGGCGCCTTCGCGGATCTGCAAGGCCGGGCTGCCGAGCCGCTGAACCAGCTCCTGGCTGGTCAGGCCGATGATCGCGCCGCGACCTTGCTGCAACATGGGCGGCGGCGGTAGCTGCTGCCGCGGAGGCTGGATAGGTTGCGGCGCACTCGCGCAGGCGGCGAGCAGAAAGAAGGCCGAAGAGCCGAGAATTGGACGCATCGACAGGTCATGGCAACGAGTGCGCAGCGAGGCAAGGTTGCCGCGGGCAGTGCCGCCAGCTAGGCGCCCCGCTTTCCCCAATTGGAGAGACTGATGGCCGACCCCCGCCTCGACGTGCTCGCGATCGGCAACGCCATCGTCGACGTCATCGCCGACGTCGACGATGCGTTCCTCGAGAGTGAAGGGCTGACCAAGGGATCGATGCGGCTGATCGACGCCGCCGAGGCCGAGCGGCTGTATTCGCACATGCCGTCGGCTCGGCAGGTCAGCGGTGGATCGGCCGGCAACACCGCCGCCGGAGTCGCTGCACTCGGCGGCAAGGCCGGCTTCATCGGCCAGGTCGCAAGCGACCAGCTGGGGCAATTCTACATCCATGACCTGCGCTCGGCCGGGGTCGAGTTCACCACCGCGCCGGGGGATTTCGGAGTCCCCACCGCACGCTCGATGGTGCTGGTCACGCCCGACGGCAACCGGACGATGAACACCTTCCTCGGCGCCGCCCAGCATCTGCCGGCGAGCGCGCTCGACGAAGCGCAGATCGCCGGGGCGGCAATTCTCTACCTCGAAGGCTACCTGTGGGACCCGGAGACGCCACGCTATGCGATGGTGCGGGCGATCGAAGTAGCGAGAAACGCCGGGCGCAAGGTCGCCTTCAGCCTCTCCGACACCTTTTGCATCGATCGTCACCGCGACGGTTTCAATGCCCTGATCGACGGCGGCCGAATCGACATATTGTTCGCCAACGAGGCCGAAATCCAGGCGCTGGCCGCGGTTCCGCACCTCGAAACCGCGATCGAGGCGGTGAAGGACAAAGTTGAGCTGCTGGTCGTCACGCGCAGCGAAACCGGCGCGCTCGCGAACCGCGGCGGCGAGCGCGCCGAGGTCGAGGCCGAGCCTATCGAAGCCCTGGTCGACACTACCGGCGCCGGCGACCTTTTCGCCGCCGGCTTCCTTGCTGGTGAAGTACGCGGGTTGCCGCTTGATCGGTCGCTGAAGCTTGGCGCGATCGCCGCGGCCGAAGTCATCCAGCATTACGGCGCCCGCCCGGAGGCGGACCTGAAAGCGCTCGCGGGCGGGTTGCTAGACTAAAAAAAAGGGGAGGCCGAAGCCTCCCCTTTGCGTGACGCGCGGCGCGATGATCAGTGCTTGTGGTCGGGGTCGTCGATCCCCGGCACATGCGGTTCGAGATCGTGCGCCTCGTCTTCGTGCACTTCCACCCGGCCCTGGCCGAGATGGCTGTGACTGCGGCTGTAGCCGAAGTAGAGCAGCAGCCCGATTACCGTCCAGATCGGCAGCACGAGCATTGCCGAGGTCGGCAGGTTGAAGAACAGGAACAGACAGCCGGCGATCGTCAGCGGGCCGATGACCGACAGCGCCGGAACGCGGAACGCACGCTGGCGATCCGGGTCCCTGCGGCGAAGCAGCATCACTGCCACCGCGACCATCAGGAACGCATAGAGCGTCCCCGCATTGGCGATGTCGGCGAGCTGCCCAACCGGGAAGAAAGCCGCGGCGACCGCAACGATGACACCGGTAATGGCGGTGACGACGTACGGCGTCCTCCACTTCGGGTGGACCTTGGACAGGACCTCCGGAAGCAGGCCGTCGCGCGACATCACGAAGAAAATGCGGGTCTGGGCGAACAGCAGCACCAGGATCACCGACGGCAGCGCCAGGATAGCCGCATAGCCGAGCATGTTGCCGACGGTTCCGAAGCCGATCTGGCGAAGCACGTGGGCAAGCGCCTCGTTGGAGCAGACCAAAGCCTCCGAAAATTGCGGCATCGCGCATTGGCGGGCGAGCTCTTCCGAGCCGGTCGGGAACGGTATGCCCCCCGGTCCCATCACCGGCTGCCCGCCGATGGTCCCGATCGCTCCGGCCGCAACCAGGATATAGAAGACGGTGCAGAACAGCAGGCTTCCGACCAGGCCGATGGGCACGTTGCGCTGCGGGTTCTTGGTCTCCTCGGCCGCGGTCGAGACCGCGTCGAAGCCAACGTAGGCGAAGAAGATCGTCGCCGCCGCGCCGACCGCGCCGACGCCGGTGCCGAAGCCGCCGAACACGCCGGCCGGCAGGAACGGGTTGAAGTTGGCGCTATCGACCCTGGGTAGCGTCAGCGCAATGAAGGCGGTCAGGGCCGTCACCTTGATCATCACCAGTACGGCGTTGACCTTGGCGCTCTCGCTGGTGCCGATCATCAGCAGCCAGGTGACCAGCAGAGCGATGATCAGCGCCGGAAGATTGATCAGGCCGCCGGGCGCTCCGCCCAGCGCCAGTGGCCCGGCAGTCAGGTATGCGGGTAAGGCTATGTTGAACGTGTCGTTCAAGATCGTGCCAGTGAAATAACCCGACCAGCCGACCGATACGGCGGAGGCGGCGATCGCATATTCGAGCACCAGCGCCCAGCCGACCGTCCAGGCGAGAAACTCGCCCATGGTCGCATAACTGTATGTGTAGGCAGAGCCGGCGACCGGCACCATCGCCGCGATCTCGGCATAGCAAAGCGCAGCGACGATGCAGACCGCGCCGGCGATGATGAAAGCGAGCATCAGGCCAGGGCCAGCCTTCTGGGCGCCGGCCGCGGTGAGAACGAAAATGCCGGTGCCGATAATGCAGCCGATGCCGAACAGCGTCAGCTGGAACGCGCCGAGAGATCGATGAAGCGACTTCTTTTCAGCGGTGGCGAGGATTGCATCGAGTGGCTTAACGCGGCCGAGCAGGCCTCCGCGCGGTGCTGAAGTCGCCATTCAATAACCCCTTTGTGGCGGTTGCATTGCATTCGAGCCTAGCGGCTGGAGCGCCAAGGGCAATCCCCCTTTAGCGGGCAAGCATCGACCCCAGCGGCTGGCCACCGAAGATGTGGACATGAAGGTGCGGGACTTCCTGGCCGGCGCGCTTGCCGGTGTTCGCAAGCAGCCGATAGCCCTGCACTTCGAGCTGCTGGTCGCGCGCGACCTTGCCCACCGCCCGGACGAAGCCGGCCAATTCCGCGTCGGACGCCTTGGCCGAAAAGTCGTCCCAGGAGACGTAAGGCCCCTTCGGAATCACGAGGATATGCACCGGCGCCAGAGGATTGATGTCGTGGAAGGCAAGCGCGTGATCGTCCTCATGAATCTTCTTGCACGGCAGTTCCCCGCGCAGGATCCTCGCGAAAATGTTGCTCTCGTCATAAGGCTGCGTCGCGTCGATGGGCATCAGCATACTCCGCTTGACCGGCTTCGCGCGCTCGTTACCACCGCAAGCGATGAGCGACGAGACTCCGGAAAGCCTGATCCCGTACGACGAGATCGTTCAGGAGGCACTGCGCGACGTGGTCGGGCGGGTGCTCGGCGAGGTCGAGCGGTCAGGCGGACTTCCGGGCGAGCATCATTTCTACATCACCTTCGACACGCGACTGCCGGGGGTGTCGATCCCCAAGCATCTCGCCGAGCGCTTTCCCGACGACATGACCATCGTCATCCAGCACCGCTTCTGGGACCTCAAGGTGGAGGGCGATGCGTTCAGTGTCGGCCTCTCCTTCGGCGGCGTTCCGTCGAGCCTGCGGGTGCCGTTCGCCGCGGTCACCGACTTTGTCGACCCGGCGGTCGATTTCAGCCTCAAGTTCCAGGCCAATGCCGTCGAGGCGGCTCACGAAGAGCCGCAAGACGCTCAAAATGACGAGCCTGCGGCCGCCGAGGCGGATGACGGCTCCAACGTAGTCAGCGTCGACTTCACCCGCAAGAAATGACCACCCGGACCGAAACCGACAGCTTCGGGCCGATCGACGTGCCGGGCGATGCGTACTGGGGCGCTCAGACCGAGCGCTCTATCGCCAACTTTCCCTTCGGCCCGCGCGAACAGATGCCGGCGGAGATCGTCCACGCGCTGGGCTTCGTCAAGCGGGCCGCGGCGCGGGTGAACGCGCGGCTCGGCAAGCTCGAGCCGCAACTCGCCGAAGCGATCCAGCAGGCCGCAGCCGAAGTCGCCCGCGGTGACCTCGACGGGCAGTTTCCGCTGGTCATTTGGCAGACCGGATCGGGCACGCAGTCGAACATGAACGCCAACGAGGTGATCGCCGGCCGCGCCAACGAGCAATTGACCGGCACCCGCGGCGGCAAGGAGCCGGTCCACCCCAACGACCATGTCAACAAGAGCCAGTCGTCCAACGACTGCTTCCCGACCGCGATGCATGTGGCGGCGGCGCGGGCGATGCATGCCAAACTGCTGCCGGCCGCCGAGGCGGTTCGCGACCAGCTGGCGGCGCTTGCGGCCCAATGGGATTCGCTGGTCAAGATCGGGCGAACCCACCTGCAGGACGCGACTCCGCTGACGCTCGGACAGGAATTTTCCGGCTACGCGGCGCAGATCGACGCCAACGTGGCGAGGCTCGAGCAGACGATGCCGCGCCTCTACCTGCTGGCCCAGGGCGGCACCGCCGTCGGCACCAGCCTCAATGCGCCGGACGGATTCGCCGAGGCCTTCGCCAAGGAGATGGCCAACCTCACTCGCCTGCCGTTCACCACCGCGCCCAACAAGTTCGCCGAAATGGCGGCGCACGACACGATGGTCGAGCTTTCGGGCTCGCTCAACACGCTGGCGGTGTCGCTGACCAAGATCGCCAACGACGTCCGGCTGATGGGCTCGGGCCCGCGCTGTGGCATCGGCGAGCTCCGGCTTCCGGAAAACGAGCCGGGAAGCTCGATCATGCCGGGCAAGGTCAACCCGACCCAGGCGGAAATGCTGACCATGGTCGCCGCGCAGGTGATGGGGAACCATGTTGCCGTGACCGTCGGCGGGCTTCAGGGCCACCTCGAACTGAACGTGTTCAAGCCGCTGATCGGAGCCAACGTAATCCGCTCGATCAACTTGCTGGCGATCGGCATGGACAGCTTCCGCGAGCGTTGCCTGGACGGCCTCGAGGCCGACGAAGCGCGTATCGCCGACCTGCTCGACCGCTCGCTGATGCTGGTCACCGCGCTGGCGCCGGAAATCGGCTACGACAATGCCGCGGCCATCGCCAAGCACGCCCACCAGAAGGGCCTGACGCTCAAGCAGGCGGGGCTGGAGCTGGGGCTGGTCGACGAGGAGACCTTCGACCGCCTGGTGAAGCCGGAGACCATGGTCGGGCATTGAGCGCGTGATGAACATGGTCGTGCGAGCGCTGCTGCTGCTGCTTCTCGCCGGATGCGCGAGCATGCCCCCGGCGGGGGTTCCGCTCACTGGCCGCTGGGGCGGCGAGCATGTCGGACTCGAGCTCACCGCGAGCGGTGGAAACCTCGACTATGATTGCGCGACCGGGCGTATCGACGGGCCGGTGCGGCCGACGGCGGACGGCACGTTCCGGGCATTGGGCACGCATACGCCGGGCACCGGCGGGCCGGAGCGCGTCGGCGTGGCGCCGCCAAGCCATGTCGCCCGCTACGAAGGCCAGGTTCGCGCCGGGCGGATGATACTGCAGGTGCGGGTTGCGAACGGCGTGTTGGTCGGGCCCTTGACGCTGCGGCCCGGCGCCCGGCCGATGTTTCTGCGCTGCCTGTAAGGCTTAAAAGGCGAAGTTTACGCGCGCGCCGACCGAGTCCAATCCCGGATTCTGCCTGCCTAACAATTGCCCGTGGCTGAGGTGGACGATGCTGAGTTCGGCCGAGGCGCGCGACGAGAACTGCACTCCGATGCCGAGCTCAGGCGCAAACACAATTCGGGAGCCGAACTCCACCCTTTGATTGAAGGGATTCTCGAAATTCGAAGCCGAGCCGCTGTGGATCGCAATGCCGAGGCCGGGACGGATATACAGCCAGCCGCCGAACTTCGCTGACAGGCCGGCAGCTGCAAAGCTCGTGTCGCCCGCCGAGTTCAGCGCTCCGTAGACGTAGGGTTGAATAGGGGTTGCGCCAATCCGGCCGCCTCGCCAGCCGACCATGACGTCGACTCCGTCCTCGATGTTGCCGCTTTTCACAAGCGGCGTCTCGACGTCGTGATTGTAGAGCCCGCCGAAGACTTCCTGCGCCGCGAGCGGAGCAGACGCCATCGCCGCTGCGCCGGCACAGGCGGCGAGTAGATACTTCACAACCATTCTCCCGAAACGAGCTTAGATAAATGATCGGGAGCGCCGTTAGTGCCCCCCTGCGATGACGGCGCCAACGCCGCACCACTGCCGTTTCAACCCCCCTGCCAGTCTCGAATCGCTTCGCTGGGAGCAACGAGCATCCAGACGTTGAGCGTCAGATTGTCCCGGATCACCAGCAAAGGCACGATCTCGAGCATTGCAACCGCCGCCGCCGCAATCCACAGCGGCAGCGTTCGCGCCGCAAGGAAGCCGAGCGCCATCATCGCAATGTCGCTGAGCGAGTTTAGCACCGAATCGCCGGTATAGCCGAGCGCGATGGTTGCCTCCCGGTAGCGGTCGATCACCATCGGCGTATTTTCTGCCACTTCCCACGCGGCCTCGACCAGCAGCGCGACGAGGAAGCGGCGTTCGATCGGCCAGCTTCGGGCGGCGAACCACAAGGCGGCATAGAACAGGAAGCCGTGGACGATGTGGCTCGGGCTATACCAGTCGGCGAGCATCTGGCTGGTGCGGGCGCTGGCCGCGCTCGGTTCCCACAGCGCGACGGTGCCGCAGGTGCAAATTGGCGGTCGACCCATCGCGATGAGCACCGCAGCGGTCGCAACGACAATGACGAGGGCGAGCATAGTCGTGCGCGACGTGCGATTCATCGACCAGCCTTAGCACAGTGAGGCAGCGCGCAAGCAACGGACCTGGCTTTCTGAACCACCGCTTGGCGGGGGCGTTTCCCCATTGCTAAGGGGCTGACGCGCGCCGCCTCGGCATATCCAATGTAAGGACCACAGATGATCCCGACCGGCCAGGACAGCCTCAAGATCCGTTCGACGCTGACTGTGGGCGCAAAAACCTACGCTTATTACTCGTTGGAAAAAGCCGCGGCGGCGCTAGGCGACATCGATCGCCTGCCATTCTCGATGAAGGTCCTGCTCGAGAATTTGCTTCGCTTTGAGGACGGCAAGACGGTCACGGCCAAGGACCTCCAGTCGATGGCCGACTGGCTGAAGGAAGGGCGGAGCAACCGCGAAATCCAATTTCGGCCCGCACGCGTTCTGATGCAGGATTTCACCGGCGTCCCCGCGGTCGTCGACTTGGCCGCAATGCGCGACTCGATGAAGCAGCTCGGCGGCGACCCGCAGAAGATCAACCCCCTGGTCCCGGTCCACCTCGTCATCGACCACAGCGTCATGGTCGACGAGTTCGGCACCCCGCAATCTTTCGAACGCAACGTCGAGCTCGAATATCAGCGCAATCGCGAGCGCTACGAATTCCTCAAATGGGGAAGCAGTGCGTTCGACAATTTCCAGGTGGTGCCGCCGGGCACCGGCATCTGCCACCAGGTCAACCTCGAATATGTCGCCCAGTGCGTATGGTCGAGCGAGGACCAGAACGGCGAGACCATCGCTTACCCCGACACCCTGGTCGGCACCGACAGCCACACGACCATGGTCAACGGCCTCGGAGTCCTTGGCTGGGGAGTCGGCGGGATCGAGGCCGAGGCGGCGATGCTTGGCCAGCCAGTAAGCATGCTGATACCCGAAGTCGTCGGCTTCCGCCTCTCGGGCCAGCTCAAGGAAGGCATCACCGCGACCGACCTGGTGCTGACGGTCACCCAGATGCTTCGCGCCAAGGGCGTAGTCGGCCGCTTCGTGGAATTCTTCGGGTCAGGGCTCGACAGCCTCAGCCTCGCCGACCGCGCCACCATCGCCAATATGGCGCCCGAATATGGCGCGACCTGCGGCTTTTTCCCGATCGACGGGCGCACCATCGAATATCTACGCCTCACCGGCCGCGAAGACGACCGCATCGAATTGGTCGAAGCCTATGCGAAGGCGCAGGGGCTATGGCGTGACGCGGCGGCTCCGGAGCCGCTGTTCACCGATACCCTCGAACTCGACATGGCCACCATCGAGCCCTCGCTCGCCGGCCCCAAGCGGCCGCAGGACCGGGTGCTGCTGTCTGACGTCGACGACCAGTTCAACGACGAGTTGGAACACACCTACAAGAAGGCCAACGACCCGCACGTGAAGGTCGATGGCGAGGATTTCGAGGTCGGCAACGGCGACGTCGTCATCGCCGCGATCACCAGCTGCACCAACACCTCCAATCCCTCGGTGCTGGTTGCCGCCGGGCTGGTTGCGCGCAAGGCGCGGGCCAAAGGGCTTCAGGCCCAGCCGTGGGTCAAGACCAGCCTTGCGCCGGGCAGCAAGGTGGTCAGCGATTACCTTCGCGAAAGTGGCCTCCAGGAGGATCTCGACGCCTTGGGCTTCGACCTGGTCGGCTACGGCTGCACCACCTGCATCGGCAACTCCGGCCCGCTGGCGCCGCCGATCAGCAAGGCGATCACTGACAACGACCTGGTCGCGGTCAGCGTGCTTTCCGGCAACCGCAATTTCGAAGGCCGGGTCTCGCCAGACTGCCGCGCAAACTACCTCGCCTCGCCGCCGCTGGTCGTTGCGTACGCGCTCAAGGGCACCGTGCGCAGCGACCTCATCAACGATCCGATCGGGACCGCATCGAACGGCGAACCTGTCTTCCTCAAGGACATCTGGCCGAGCAATGCCGAAATCCGGGAGCTGATCGACGCCCACGTCCATTCCCACATGTTCCGCTCGCGCTACGGCGACGTCTACGCGGGTGACGAGCGCTGGCAGTCGATCGAGGTGACTGGCGGCGACACTTACGCGTGGCCGCCGGAATCGACCTACATCCAGAACCCACCTTACTTCACCGGGATGACCATGGAGGCGGTTGCGCCCGGCGACATCGAGCGCGCCCGCGCACTCGCCGTGTTCGGCGATTCCATCACCACCGACCACGTTTCGCCCGCCGGAGCGATCAAGCCGGACAGCCCGGCCGGGCGCTACCTGCTCGACCGGCAGGTCAGCCGCGGCGAGTTCAACAGCTACGGCGCGCGGCGCGGAAACCACGAAGTGATGATGCGCGGCACCTTCGCCAACATCCGCATCCGCAACCAGATGCTCGACAATGTCGAGGGCGGCTTCACCCGCTACGCGCCAACCGGCGAGCAAATGCCCATCTATGACGCGGCAATGCTTTACAAGCAGGACGGTCGGCCGCTGGTGGTCATCGCCGGCAAGGAATATGGCACCGGCAGCTCGCGCGACTGGGCTGCCAAGGGCACGGTGCTGCTTGGCGTTCGTGCGGTGATCGCCGAGAGCTTCGAGCGAATCCACCGCTCCAATCTCATCGGCATGGGCGTGCTTCCGCTGCAGTTCCGCGATGGCGAAAGCGCCGCCACTCACGGCATCGACGGAACCGAGAAATTCTCCGTTTCCGGGGTCGCCGGCGTGGAGCCGCAGCAGGAGGTCGAGGTGACGGTGCGCAAGGCCGACAAGTCCGAGTTCACCTTCACCGCCCGTTGCCGAATTGATACCTACAACGAGCTCGAATATTTCCGCTCCGGCGGAATTCTCCACTACGTGCTGAGGAGGCTCGCGGCCTGATGGCCCTGGACGGGCGCTGCCATTGCGGTGCCTGCACCATCCGCCTGCCGCGGACGCCCGAGTACGTCGGCCATTGCAACTGCAGCCTGTGCCGGGCGAGCGGCTTTCGCGGCGTCTATTTCAGCTCGGATGAGGTCGAGATAGGCGGTGAGTTCGACAGCTATGTCCGCAGCGACCTCGAGGAGCCGTTCTTGCGCAACTTGCGCTGCAAGCGATGCGGCACGCCGACGCATTGGGAGCCGCTGACCGAGCCGCCGCACGAGCGAATGGGCATCAACGCCAACCTGTTCGACCCGGCGTCGCTCGAAGGCGTTCCGGTGCGCGAAGTCGACGGCGCTAGCTGGTAGCGATGACGCCGCTCGAGATCGCCATCGAAATTGCCGGATGGGCCGGAGCGGGTCTGATCCTGCTCGGCTATCTGCTGATCTCGACCGGAAGGCTGACCGGCCAGTCGTCCACATACCATTGGATCAACCTGGTCGGAGCGGTCGGCTTCATGATCAACGGCTGGTGGCACGGCGCCATACCATCGGCGGCACTGAACGTCGTTTGGGCGGCGATTGCGGTCTACGCGCTCACTCGCCTGGCGAGGCGGATAGCGCCGGCTCCAGCCACTCCGGAATGATTGCCCCGCCGAGGTCGTCGACCCGCCGGTGCTCGACCGCGAGGTTGAGCTCTTCATAGACGACCCGCGTACGCGGCCCCGGCTCGCGTGTCGGCACCACCACCATCCGCCGGTTGACCTTGGCGCGCCAGTTCATCCTGGCGGTATTCTCCTGGCCGACGAAGCAGCCCTTGGTGAAGCTGACCCCGTTCAGTTCAGCGGCGTTGCATTCCAGCCAGAGCAAATCGCTGAGCTCGGCGCGGCCTTCGCAGACGCCGAGCCGAAGCCGGTGCTCGAGCCAGCCCAAAGCAGGCTCGCCGCCTTCGCCGAGCCACCGCCGCCCGAGTGGGGCCAGCCGCGGGTCGGCATCGCCATCCTCGCCGTCGGCCGACCAATGCACCGCCAGTCCCGCATCACGCTCGATGCGGATCGCTCGACGCAGCCGGTAGATCGACAGGCGCTTGATGAGATCCTCGGCGGCTACGGCTTCGCAGTCGAGCAGCAGATCGTCGCTGTCCCCCCACACGAAAAAATCAAACAGGCACTTGCCCTGCGGCGTTAGCAGCCCGGCCCACACCGGCAGCTGGCCGGCGACGTCGTTGGTAACGAGCCCCTGCACAAAGCCGCGGACGTCCTCGCCAGACAGGCGGATGACGGCCCGGTCGGCAAGGGTGGTCGCGCGCATGGGGTTCAGTTAGGGAGCCGGCGTGGCAATGCAAACGCTGACCATCCGCCGCCCCGACGACTGGCACGTCCATTTGCGCGATGGCGAGATGCTCAAGGCCGTCGCTCCCTTCACCGCCCGCCAGTTCGCCCGCGCCATCGTCATGCCCAACCTGTTGCCGCCGGTGACCACAGTCGCCGCTGCCGCCGAATACCGCGATCGCATCCTCGTCGCTGCCGGCCCCGGCTTCACGCCGCTGATGACCTGCTACCTCACCGACCAGGCCGACGCCGAGGAGATCGCCCGCGGCTTCGCGGAACGGGTCTGGGTCGCGGCAAAGCTCTACCCGGCCAACGCCACCACCAATTCCGCCTCGGGAGTGACCGACGTCCGCAATCTTCACGCGGCGCTGGAGCGGATGCAGGCGATCGGAATGCCGCTGCTGGTGCATGGCGAAGTCACCGACCCGGACGTTGACGTCTTCGACCGCGAGGCGGTGTTCATCGATCGCGTCCTGGAGCCGTTGACCCGCGATTTTCCTCAGCTCAAGATCGTCCTCGAGCACATCACCACGAAGGAAGCTGCAGACTTCGTCCGGTCCCGCGGCGATACGGTCGCGGCGACGATCACGCCGCAACATCTGATGATTAACCGCAATGCGCTGTTCGAGGGTGGGATTCGCCCCCATGCCTATTGTCTTCCCGTCGCCAAGCGTGAGCACCACCGGCTGGCGGTGCGCCGCGCCGCAACCTCCGGCTCGCCCAAATTCTTTCTCGGAACCGACAGTGCGCCGCACTCGCGCGACGCCAAGGAATCCGCCTGCGGCTGCGCCGGCATCTTCAACGCCCCGTTCGCGCTGGAGGTCTATGCGACGGTGTTCGACGAGGATGGCGCGCTCGACCGGCTGGAGGCATTCGCGAGTGAGAACGGTCCGCGCTTCTATGGTCTGCCGCTCAACGAGGGCAGAGTGACCCTCGTACCCGCAGAACAGGTGGTTCCCGAGCAGATCGGCAACCTGGTTCCGTTCCGCGCGGGTAAGATTGTTCGCTGGAAGCTACGGAACTGACCGGTCAGCCGCAGCCGCTGTTTCCGCCAGTCCCGCTGTTGCCGATGACCCCGGCAAAATGGCTTTCGACCGCCGCATAGCATTCGCACGAGTGGCGCTTGAGGCCGACCCGGTCGATAACCTCGATGGCGCCCCGGCGGCTGGTGATCAGCCCCTCGCTCTGTAGCTGCCGAGCGACGGCGTTGACCGTCGTTCGCTGCACGCCGAGCAGTCCAGCCAGCGCCTCCTGAGTCAGCGTGATGCGGTCGCCGGCGCGGTCCTGCGCGGTCAGCAGCCACCGCGCCGCACGCTTCTCGATCGGGTGGAACGTATTGCAGGCAACCGACTGCATCACCTGGCTCAACAAAAAGTCCGAATATCGGCAGAACAGGTTGCGGATGTGGGCCGAGCGGAGCTTGGCCTGCTCGAGCTCGCGCATCGGCACGCGCAGCGCCGGCCCTTCGACCTGGACCTGGGCCCTGGCGAAGGCGGGCGTGTGGCCGCAGCTGACGATTCCGCCAACGGCACCTTCGTGACCGATCGAGGCGACCTCGATCGAGCGGTCGGAGTCGAGGTCAATGACCAGCGACACCATCGTCGTCCCGTACGGGAAATAGCTGCTGGTAACCCCGGAGCCCGAATCGTGGATGACGTCATTGCGGTCGAGTTCGACAACGGTCGCGAACGGCTCCACCAACGCTCTCGCCTCGGCCGGAAAGGTCAGCAGCAGCCGGTTGCGTGCGAACGCTTCGTCGATCCGGCCGAGTTCGTCAGTTGCAACCAGGTTCATCTCTTACCGGCTCCTCGCGAGCCCGGCACGACTCTCGCAGGTGGAAGCCCCAGTCCTTACGCCTGGCCGTCCGCGCACCTCAAGGTTTATCGCTCGCCCGTAACGCCGGTTGGTCAGCGGGGCGTCGGCCCCACGGTTTCGCGGCCGCCCAGAAGCAGGCAGTCGGCGACCAGCCGCAGCGGAGCGACGTCGACGTGGCTTTGGCGCTCGTCGATCAGCTGCACGAACTTGCGGTAGATGTCGGGATATTCACCGAGGCCTTCGCACGCCTGCTCGGCGCTGTCGATCAGCAGCCTGCCGCCGCCGTCGGTAAGCCGCAGTTCCTCGCCTTCGAAGGTGCGAACCGTGATCGTCCACTCCTCGCCTTTGCTCCGCCGAAAGTCGAAGCTGCAGTGGAGGCGCCCGTCGGCGACGGGGCTGGTAAAGTCGATCTCGGCGGCGACTGCGGTCTGTGCGTCCTGGGGGAAGCTAAGCATCGCCTGGCTCACGAACAAAGGACCCGGGAAGATCGCCGTCGCGATCGACAGGGCGTTGATGCCGGGATCGAACACGCCAAACCCGCCCGGCTCCCAGATCCATTGCTGGCCGGGGTGCCATTTGCGCACGTCCTCGTGCCAGACGATTTCCATCGCCGCGATGCGCTTGCCGGCGAGCGCTTTGGCCGCCGCCTCAACCGCCGCATTGTGCCGTGCGTGCCAGGTGGTGAACAAGGTCCGCTGTTCGGTCTCCGCGATGCAGGCGAGGTCGTGGATTTCCGCCAGTGTCACCGTCGGCGGTTTCTCAAGCAGCACGTGCAGGCCGCGCTCGAGGCAGGCTCGAGCGATGTCGTAGCGCGCCGTCGGAGGCGTCGTTAGCGCGACCGCATCGAGGCCCTCCACCTGCTCCAGCATCTCGCCGTAGCTGGTGAACCGGCGCGCGGTGCCGGCGCCCGAGCGGCTGACCGTCGCCACCAGCTCCAGCCGGTCGTTGCCGGCAATCGACGGCACATGCTGGTCGGCGGCGATCTTGCCGAAGCCGATGATGGCGATGTTCAGCGGTCGCATCAGCGCGCGACCGCGGCGACGAACGCGCGCGCCTTGTCCAGCGTTTCCGCTGCGCTCTGCCCCGGCTTGTAGAGCCCGCCCCCAAGGCCGAACCCGTTCGCCCCGGCATCAAGCCAAACGTTGACGGTGTCAGGCGTGACCCCGCCAACGACGAGCAGCCGCACCGCCTTCGGAAGCACGGCGCGGATCGCCTTCACCACCTGCGGCGAAGCGGCCTCGGCCGGGAACAGCTTGAGCGCATGGGCACCACTTTCAATCGCGGAAAACGCTTCGCTGGGCGTGAATATGCCCGGGCTGGAGACCATCCCGGCCTCCACCGTCGCCCGAATGACTGCTGGGTTCGCGTTAGGGGACACAACCAGCCGGCCGCCCGCATCTCTGACCCGCGCGACATCGTCGGCCCGAAGCACCGTACCGGCGCCGATCAGCGCGTCCTCGCCGAACCGCTCCGCCAGCCGCTCGATGCTCGCCAGCGGCTCGGGAGAATTGAGCGGCACTTCGATAATTCGAATCCCGCCTTCGATCAGCGCTTCGCCGATCGCCACCGCTTCGCCGGGCGTGACCCCGCGGATGATCGCCACCAGCGGGCACTGTTCGAAACAGCGGTCGAACATCTCCGTTGCGCTCATTCGATCAGCTCCACGATCTTGCGCGCACCGGCGAGGAACGCCTGCTCGCCGTTGATTTCCACAGCCTCAACCCCGTCCTCCTTCAGCGCCGCCGCATACAGTTCCGTCAGCTCGGGGCGGCCCATCACCACCACCGGCAAGTTCGACCGTTGCTCGAGCCCGACTCGAAGATCGTGCCCAATCAGGAGCCCGCTGACGAACGGCCCGGCGTCTTCGGCGCGGCCTCGGCCGAGCAGGACCCGGGCGCGGGTTTCGAACAGCTCGGCGGTCAGCGCCGCGCCGGCCAGGCCCTTGCGGACACCTTCCCGGAACGCCTCGTTCGGCTCGACATCCGCCTGCAGCAATTCGGACAATATGCTCTTGTCGCGCAGCAGGTTGAACAGCTCGCCGGTCATCACCGTCCGAAACGTACGGATACGCCCGCCGCGCAGCTCAATCCACTTGTTGTGGGTGCCGGGGTGGCAGACCAGGCAATCGGGCGGGATGTCCTCGGCCGCCGCAGCGCCGAGGATCTGCACTTCCTCGCCGCGCATCACGTCTGCGCGCTCGTCCAGGTAGGCGACTCCTGGAACCAGCGCTGCCGAGCGGTCCGGCGACCACACCAGCCGTTGCGCCAGATCGTCGAGTCCCGCGGGACAATGAGCATAGGGCACTTCGATCCAGCCGCGGTTGGAGCCTACCATTCCGGCGAGCAGCATCGGCTTGTCGCCCAGCCGCTGGCGAATCTCGCCGACTGCCGCCTCGAACCCGCCAACCGGCACCGACAGAACACCCTGGTCGTCCTCGAACTCGCTCGAGCAGCGGCCATCGCTATCGATCACGTAGGCGCGACGGTTCGTCGTCCCCCAATCGACGGCAATGAAACCCTCAGCCCAGCGCATGCGTCCGCCCATTGCCCCAAAACCCGCGGGAGTGCGACATGGCTCCGCGGTTTCCTTTTGCGCCGGTC
>JACCSV010000021.1 GCA_013812805.1 Sphingomonas sp.
GCGCTCGCCCGCAAGCAGGACGTGCCCGGCAGCGATCGTCGCGTGGCCGCACAGATCGACCTCCGTCGTCGGCGTGAACCAGCGCAGGTCGTAATCGGCATCATCGCCATGGCTGGCGACCGTGAAAGCGGTTTCGCTAAGATTATTCTCCGCCGCGATCGCTTGCATCAGCCGGTCGTCGAGCCAGCTTTGAAGCGGCATCACCGCTGCCGGATTGCCGGTCAGCGGCCGCTCGGCAAAGGCATCGACCTGGAAGAACGGGAGAGAGGTCATCAGGGCTTCTCCGACAGGTCGGACGAGAGGACTCCCTCGCGGTCGGTGTGGCCCTCGGGGTCGAGGTGTATCAGGATTTCGGTGTGGGGAAAGCGCTTCTGAAGCGCTTCGTCGGCGCGGTCGATTCGGTCATGGGCCTCACGCACCGTCCAATGTTCGGGCACCCAGACATGGAATTGGACGAAGTTATGCGTACCGCTGGAGCGGGTGCGAAGGTCATGGAGGCCGGCGAGCTCGGGATATTCGGCGGCGGCGGCAAGGAAGCGCTGCCGTTCCTCGTCGGGCCATTCCCGGTCCATCAGCTGGTCCATCGCCTGGCTCGACGCCACCAGGGCGCTTCGGGCCAGCCACAGGCCGATCAGCAGCCCGAACACCGCGTCGGCGCCGACCAGCCCGAAATATTGATCGAGCGCCAGCGCCGCGATCACCGACGCATTGAGCAGCAGGTCCGAGGCGTAATGCAGCCGGTCGGTGGCGATTGCGACCGAGTTGGTGCGGCGCACGACGTGGCGCTGATAGGCGATCAGCGCGATGGTCACGAGCATCGCCACCACCGAGACGCCGATACCGAGCTCCGCCTGCTGCGTTTCCGCGCCGCGCAACAGGCGTTGAACCGAGCGCACTCCGATCACGACCGCGGAGACCGAGATCAGCACCACCTGCGCCATCGCCGCCAGCGCCTCGGCTTTGCCGTGCCCGAAGCGATGGTCGCTGTCGGCAGGCAGCGCCGAAATCCGCACCCCGAGTAGGACGACCAGGCTTGCAACCAGGTCGAGCCCGCTGTCGGCGAGCGAGCCGAGCATTGCCATCGACGAGGTTTCGAGCGCGGCCCACGCCTTCAGCGCGATCAGGAACAGCGCCATCACCACGCTCGCCACCGCCGCTCGGGTGGCCAGGGCCGAGCGCTCGGCGCCGTGCACGTGACCATGCCCCTGATTATGAATGCCGCTCACGGGTACAGCAGGCCTTCGCTCCAGCCGTGTTGGGCGCGCGTGAACAGCCGGCGCTCGTGCAGCCGGTGCGGTCGGTCCGACCAGAATTCGATTTTGTCCGGGATCAGCCGGAATCCCGACCAGCGCGGCGGGCGCGGCACGTCCGCCCCATCGAACCTTTGCTGCATCTCGGCATAGCGCCGCTCGAATAGCTCGCGGTTCTCGAGCGGCCGCGACTGGTCCGAAGCCCACGAGCCGATCCGCGATTCCCGCGAGCGGGAGGCGAAATAAGCGTCGGCTTCGGCATCGCTGGCCTGGACCACGCCGCCCTCCGCTCGGACCTGACGCCGGAGCGATTTCCAGTGGATCGCCAGCGCTCCGTGCGGATTGGCGAGGAGCTCATGCCCCTTGCGGCTGTCGAGGTTGGTGAAGAAGCCGAGACCGTTCGGGCCTACGCTCCGAAGCAGCACCATTCGCACCGACGGCCGCCCCTGCGCATCGGCGCTGGCAAACGCCATCGCGTCGGGATCGTTGGGCTCGCTTGCGCGCGCCTCGGCCATCCAGGCGTCGAACAGCGCGAACGGATCGGTGGCGGCCATCGCCGCGCTTTATCCGCCGGCGCGGCTAGAAGTCGAGACGGGCGCTCAACCGGATGTCCCTGCCGGCGAGGGGCACATAGTCCTTGGTGAAGGAAGCGTGGCGCCGCGCATCGACATCGAAAATGTTGCTCGCTGACAGCACGAACTGCATTTCCTTCCTCTTGCCCCACGGGCGCCAGGCGAGCGAGGCGTTAACCATCGTGTGGCCGTCGGTCGGCGTTTCGAACTCGGCAACGCGATCCTGGTCGGCGACCCATTCGACCTCAATGCGGCCGTCGAGGCTGTCCGATTGTGCCTCGAGCCCGCCGAGGAGGCGAAGCGGCGGGATCCGCGGCACCGGGCCAGCGCCTTTGACCGTCGCCCGCACATAATCGGCGACGGCGTCGCCGACGAAACGGAAGCCGCCGGCGCTGAACAGCGTCGCGGAGGCCTCGGCCTCGAACCCGTAATAGGTCGCATCGCGCTGGAAGTAGCGGAACACCGGCAGCTCATCCTCTTCCTCGCCGGTCGCGGCTTCATAGATGAAGTCGTCGAAGCGGTTGGCAAAGACGGTGAAGCCGAATTCGTGAGTGCGGCGGTCGAGACGGACATAAGCCTCCCCGCCCCAGCTGGATTCAACCCCGAGGTTGGGGTCGCCGATCTCGAACGCCTGGGTAGCGATGTGCGGGCCGTTGGAGAACAGCTCTTCGGCCGATGGCGCGCGTGCGGTCCGGGAGAGGTTGACCCCGACCCTGGCCTGCGGAGCGACCGTGTAGGATGCGCCGATCGCGCCGGAAAAGACGTCGAACTTGCGGCCAATCCCAAGCGGCTCCGATTCAACATCGCTCCGCTCGAAGCGGAGCGCGGCCTCCATGCCGACCTTGCCGATGGCGAATTCCTGGAGGGTGAACAGCCCGAGTTGACTCGTTTCGTTGGCGGGCAAAAACGCTTCGGCGCCAACCGCGTCGAATTTGCGGGTCGAATATTGAGCGCCGCTGGCGCCGCGCCAGCCGTCGCGATCGCGTTGAACGAACTCCAAGCGACCCTCGGCGCCGCTAGAGTCGAATACGGTCCCGACCTCCTCGCCCTCGAACTCGGTGTGCTTGTAGTCGGCGGCACCGATGCGTAGCTGAACGCGGTCGAGGAAACCGGAATCGAGTCGGTATTCGCCGCGCAGGTCGAATCGCTTCTGGCGAAGCTTGATCGAGACCGGGGCCTCCCCGTGGCCCTCCTCTTCCTCTGGCTCCTCGGCGCCTTCTTCCTCAGGGTGCGCGCCACCTGGGCGCGAGGGAATTCCGTATCCGCTGTCGAACAGGCTGATGGACGCGCCGATATTGAAGGTGTCGCGGATCAGCGCGAGGCCCAGCCCGGCCGTCGACTGCTCGACCGCGCTGTTAGGAATCTTCCCGCGGCGGTTGGCCAAATCGAGTGCTTCCTCAGCCTCCTCGGCATGTCCCTCTTCCAGTTCCTCTTCGGCAACTTCGAATTGCTCGGCGCGGAATTGCGGGGACAGCACATAACCGCCGACGCGCAGGTCGTCGGTCTTGCGGAAGCTGCCATCGGCGTGGAGCACGAGCCCGCCTCCGAGGGCGACGTCGGCGGCGCCGCCGACCGAGCGCTCGTTCGCGGCCGATCCAAGGGCGCCGACGAGATCGATGTGATATCCGTCCTTGGGGACAGTGCGCGGAATGCGCCGGTCAATGACATTGACTGCACCGCCAATCGCCTGGCCGCCGAACAGCAGGACGGCGGGCCCACGAAGCACCTCGATTCGCTCCGAAGTCAGCGGGTCGATAGTGACGGCATGGTCGGCAGAGGTATTCGACACGTCGATCGAGCCAATGCCGTCGGTGAGGACGCGGATACGCTCGCCGGAAAAGCCGCGCAGCACCGGCCGGGATGCGCCGGGCGAGAAAGAGGTGGCAGAGACGCCGGGTAGCTTCGCCAGCGTATCGCCGATCTGCGGCCGCACCTCGCGCTGCAGCGCATCTTCATCGAGCACCGACTTGCCGGCGAGCAGGTCGAGGTCGCGAAGCAGATATCTAGTGACAACGATCGTGCCGGGTTCGCCGTGGACGGCGTCGCGTCCGTCGGGAGCGGGAGGGGTGGTCGGCGGCGGAGGCTGTTGCTGCTGCGGCTGCGCCGGGGCCTGAGCCAAAGCTGGGGTGGAGGCGAGCACGGATGATGCGAGCAGAAGCGCACTATATTTGCAGGTCATCGACTACCACTAGACGATATATTATATCAATACAATGAACGGGGGCGTTATCCACCACCACGTAAAGGAGGCGGCCCGGCGTCGGGAAAGCCGGACCGCCTCCAGGAGTGAAGCGCTGTGACTCGGCGCTTCTGGGAAGTTTAGATATCTATTCCGGCGGCGATCGCCTCGAGCTTGCGGACTCGTTCCTTGAGGTCGGCAATCTCGATCCGTCCGCCGGCCGGCGGCAGTCCGCGGTCGGCCCCGTCGCGGCATAGCTCCAGCCGCTTGAGCTCGAGCCAACCGCTCCAGCCCTTGAGCATTGCCCAGGCGGCGGTTCCGAGGCCGATCAGGACGGCGGCTGCGATCAGGCCGATTGACAGCGGTTCCATCACTTCTCCCCTCGCAGCGCCTCGATTTCGCGCGCCAGATCGTGGTTGGGTTTGGCAATGTGGGCGTCGATCGCCATCAGCCGGCGGTCGATCGGCTCCAGCTCAGTACGCAGCGCATGCACCGACGGGCGAACCTGGGTCGAACGGTCCATCCGATCAAAATCGCTGACGAATGGTCGCTCACGCTGCTGCTGCTTGCGCTTGATCCCGAAATAGATGGCGATCGCGAGGTAGCTGATGATCGCGAACTGGAAGCCGATGAACACGCCCGCGGCGACGAAGCCGACACGCAGCAACGTCGGGTCGACCGCGAACATGTCGCCGAGTGTGGAGCATACACCGGCCAGCTTCTTCTGGCGGCGGTCGAATGAGTAACGGTTGATCTTGCGGGCCATCGCCCTTCCCCTTTCGTTCACTGTACGCGTGCCGCGATCGCGGCCTTCATTGCTTCAAGCTCGACATCGACCTTTTCGGCCGCCTTGATCTCGGCGATCTCTTCTTCGAGGTCCTTGGGACCGGTCAGCCCCAGCGCTTCGGCACGGCCTTCCGCAAAGTCAGCCCGACGCTCGAGGATTTCGAAGCGGCTGAACGCGTCCTGCGTGCGGCTACCGTGGAGAACCTCATTGGCCCTGGCGCGGCTGACCGCGCTTTCCAGCCGGGCTGCGATCGCATTCTGGCGGGCGCGCGCTTCGCGCAGCTTGCCCTGGATCTTGGCGATGTCGGCCTCATAGCTGCGCAGCAGCTGCTCGATCTGGTCGACTTCGGCCTTGAGGCCGTCAGCCATGTCGGCAGCTTTCTGCCGCTCGCCGAGCGCAGCGCGGGCGAGGTCGTCGCGGTCCCGGCTCAGCGCTAGTTCGGCCTTTTCCGTCCAATTGGCTTGCAGTTGCTCGAGCCGCCCGAGCGCCCGACGCATTTCCTTGATGTCCGCGATCGAGCGGGCTGCGGTGGCGCGGATTTCGACCAAAGTCTCTTCCATCTCGATGATGATCATCCGGATCATCCGCGCGGGGTCTTCCGCCCGGTCGAGAAGTTCGGTCATGTTGGCGGCGAAGATGTCCTTGGCGCGGCTGAACACCGGGCCGTTGAACCAGCCGGCGAGCGGTGCAAAGCGGACCGTGCTCGGCTCGCTTTGCGGTTCCGCCATCGGGACCATCCGCTGCGGCGCTCTGGCTTCGAGGATTTCGAGCTCAGGCATGGATGACATACTTGGTCGGAGCGGCGCTGACGTGCGCCGGAGCAACCGCCGAGCCGACCGCGACAGTGCTCATCAGCACGGCAGCGAAAGCGCTGACAAGCGTCCGCTTGAGATTCGATTGACCAGACATTTCCTTCTCCCTTTTTGCCCCCGCCTCAATGCTGGCGGTCATAGCCCTCTCTATTCAAGGGTCGTGCCAAACCCAGAAAACTGCCGAAATTGCTAGGACTCGGGGATATGAGCAGGCGGCGTGGGAAGAATCGCCACCCGAAATTGGCGCAATTTACCAACCGGCCTGGAACGCCCGCGGGAACCACTGGCGGGCATCGAGGCTTAATCAGCCGTAGTTCGACGAAAGGACCAATGATGCTTGGGAAACTAGCAGGCGCCTGGCTTGGCAGGCGGGTCGCGGGCAGGAACAGCGGCGCCAAGGGCGCGCTGATCGGCGCCGGCGTTGCAGCGCTGGCGCGGCGCGGGCTCGGACCGCTCGCGGCGGTCGCCGCGGCCGGTTACGGCGCCAAATATCTGTGGGACCGGCGCAATCGCCGCAACCGGCCTAGCTACCCGTCCGAGGCGACACCTTCGCCGCCGGGCGGCTGATCGGACGCGCCCTCGACATAGGGCTCGACCTGGCCGTTGAGCCTGATCGTCATCGGATTGCCGTGCCGGTCGCGGCTGCGGCCGGCGGCGATGCGGATCCAGCCCTCGGAAATGCAATATTCCTGGACGTTGGTCTTTTCCTGACCATTGAACTTGATGCCGATGCCGTTCTTCAGCACCTCCTGATCGAACCAGGGGCTGCGCGGGTCGAGCGACAGGCGGTCGGGCAGCGGGGTTTCTTCTTCAGCCATGACCACCGCCTAGCCCCGAGCCTTCCGCAGCGTCAACGCGCACCAGTTGCCGCTCGCGCGCGGCGCGACTAAGCGCCTCGTCAGATGCGCGGCGAAGATTCACAAAAACAACCAAATCGGCCACAGCTTTCGCTGCACGTGCCGGAGCCGCCGTTCAGGCCCGGCGACACGCCCGATTTCTCGCGGCTGCAGATCCCGGCCGCGGGTAGTGCGCCGAGACCGGACGTCGCTGCGTCAGCGGCAGACGTAATTTCACTCGCCACGGATCTCGTTCGCGTGCTCGGCGACGACGATCGCGCCGTCGGCCCGTGGGACCCAAAGCTCGACGCCGACACGTTGCGCAAGATCCTTCGCGACATGGTCACGGTGCGCATCTTCGATGACCGCATGTACCGCGCCCAGCGCCAGGGGAAGACCAGTTTCTACATGAAGGCGACCGGCGAAGAAGCGATTGCGGTGACCGCCGCCGCCGCCCTCGACCGCGATGACATGAACTTCCCCACCTATCGCCAGCAGGGGCTGCTGATCGCGCGCGGCTATCCGCTGACCGAGATGATGTGCCAGATCTACTCCAACGCGGGCGATAAGCTCAAAGGCCGGCAGCTGCCGATCATGTATTCGGACAAGGCGCACGGCTTCTTCACCATCTCCGGCAACCTCGGCACCCAATTCCCGCAGGCGGTGGGCTGGGCGATGGCGAGCGCGATCAAGGGCGACAGCCGCGTCGCCGTCGGCTGGATCGGCGACGGCGCCACCGCCGAGGGCGACTTCCATTCGGCGATGACGTTCGCGGCTGTCTATAACGCGCCGGCGGTGCTGGTGGTGGTCAACAACCAGTGGGCGATCTCCAGCTTCTCCGGTATCGCCGGGGCAGAGCGCGCCACCTTCGCCCAGCGCGCGATCGGCTATGGCATTCCCGGGCTTCGCGTCGACGGCAATGACGTGCTCGCGGTCTATGCGGCGATGCGCTGGGCGGCCGACCGCGCCCGTTCCAACCTTGGCGCGACGCTGATCGAATATTTCACCTACCGCGCCGAGGGGCATTCCACGTCCGACGACCCCAGTGGTTACCGCCCGGCAGGCGAAGCGAAGGCGTGGCCGCTCGGCGATCCGATCGAGCGGCTGAAAGCGCATCTGATCGCGCTTGGCGAATGGGACGACGAGCGCCACCAGGCGATAATTGCAGAGATCGATGCGCAGGTGCGCGCCGCGCAGAAGCAGGCCGAGAAGCAGGGCGTCCTTCCCGAGCAGGGCAAGGACAATATCGAGAGCATTTTCGACGACGTCTACGCCGAGGTGCCGTGGCACTTGGCCGAGCAGCGCGAGCAGTCGCTAGACGAGGCGCGCTGATGCCGGCGATGAACATGATCCAGGCGCTCAACGACGCGCACCGGGTGGCAATGCGCGCCGACCCGGACGTGGTCGTGTTCGGCGAGGACGTCGGTTTTTTCGGCGGCGTCTTCCGGGTTACCGAGGGCCTGCAAAAGGAATTCGGCAAGCAGCGTTCGTTCGACTCGCCGATCAGCGAAGGCGGGATCGTCGCCGCCGCGGTCGGAATGGCAGCCTATGGCTTGAAGCCGGTCATCGAGATCCAGTTCGCCGACTATATCTATCCGGGTTACGACCAGATCGTCAGCGAGGTCGCCAAGATCCGCTATCGCACCGCCGGCGAATGGTCGATGCCGATGGTCATCCGCTCGCCTTATGGCGGCGGCATCTTCGGCGGGCAGACGCACAGCCAGTCGCCGGAGAGCCTGTTCACCCACATCGCAGGCTTGAAGGTGGTGATCCCCTCGACGCCGCATGATGCCAAGGGACTTTTGATCGCCGCGATCGAGGATCCGGACCCGGTGATCTTCTTCGAGCCCAAGCGCATCTACAACGGCCCGTTCGACGGTTACCACGACCGGCCGGTCAAGCCGTGGGCGAAGCATCCGGCGAGCGAAGTTCCCACGGGGCATTTCACCGTGCCCATCGGCAAGGCCGCGGTGGTGCGCGAAGGCGCCGAGCTGACCGTGCTGGCCTACGGGACGATGGTCCACGTCGCGCTGGCGGCGGTTGAGGAGCACGGGGTGGACGCCGAAGTGATCGACCTTCGCACGCTGGTGCCGCTCGACATCGAGACGATCGAGAAATCGGTCGAGAAGACCGGCCGTTGCCTGGTCGTCCACGAAGCCCCGAAGACGTCGGGCTTCGGCGCCGAGCTGGTGAGCCTGGTGCAGGAGCGCTGTTTCTATCACCTCGAAGCTCCGGTCGTGCGGGTCACCGGCTGGGACACGCCGTACCCCCCCGCCTACGAATGGGCCTATTTCCCGGGACCGAAACGGATGAAGACAGCGCTTGAGAAAGTGATGGCGGACTGATGGCCAAGTTCCAGTTCAAGCTGCCCGACATCGGCGAAGGCATAGCCGAAGCCGAGATCGTCGCCTGGCACGTCAAGGTCGGCGACCAGGTCGAGGAGGATCAGCAGCTTGCCGACATGATGACGGACAAAGCGACGGTGGAGATGGAATCGCCGGTCGCGGGCAAGGTGGTGGAGCTTGCAGGCGAGGTCGGCGACCAGATCCCGATCGGCTCGGTGCTGGTGGTGATCGAGACCGAGGGGGCGGTTTCCCAGCTCCCCGGAAGCAATCAGGACGGGACGGAGACAGACGCGGAGGGCGATCGCACGGACACGGTGGCCATGGGTGACGGGGCGGTCGCACCGACCCAGGCGCAAGAAGAGGCAATGCCCACGATAGCAGAATCGCCGAGTGCAGCGCCCGTTCGTCCTGAGCGGAGCGCGAAGCGCGTAGTCGAAGGGCGCAGCTCAGACGCCGAAGAGCGCGCTTCGACTTCGCTCAGCACGAACGAGGCTGGTGCGAAGGTGTTGGCCTCCCCCGCCGTCCGTGCCCGCGCCCGCGACCTCGGCATCGATCTGGCGCAGGTCAAATGCGCGAGCGATCGCCTCCGCCACTCCGACCTCGACGCTTATTTGCTTTACAATGGCGGCTCGGTTGGCGGCCGCGCCGTTCAGAAACGCTCGGACGAGATCATCAAGGTGGTCGGCCTGCGCCGCAAGATCGCCGAGAACATGGCTGAGGCCAAGCGCAAGATCCCGCACTTCACTTTGGTCGAGGAATTCGACGTCACCGACCTCGAGGAATCGCGGGCGATGATGAACCGCGACCGCGGCTCGTACCCCAAGCTGACCCTGCTGCCGTTCCTGATCAGCGCGATGGCGCGGGCGCTGCCCGACTGGCCGATGCTCAATGCCACCTACGACGACGACGCCAACGTCATCACCCGCCACGGCGCGCTCAACCTCGGCATGGCGACCCAGACCCCCAGCGGGCTGATGGTGCCGGTGATCCGCGGCGCCGAGAGCATGAGCGTCTGGCAGATCGCGTCCGAGGCATTGCGCCTCGCCGAGTCCGCCCGCACCGGCAAGGCCAGCCGCGATGAGCTGTCCGGTTCCAGCATCACCTTGTCGTCATTGGGGCCGATGGGCGGCATCACCTCGACACCGGTGATCAACCGCCCCGAAGTCGCGATCATCGCGGTCAACAAGGTCGAGGAGAAAGTCGTCGTCATCGACGGCGAGATCGAGGTCCGCAAACGCATGAACCTGTCGCTGTCGTGCGACCACCGCGTCGTCGACGGCTGGGACGCGGCGAGTTTCCTGCAGGCGCTCAAAGGCTACATCGAAAACCCGCTGCGTCTACTGAGCTGAGGCTCAGGCCGCGAGGCGAACCGTCTCGCCGAGCGCCGCGCGAACCGACCGTTCCTTCTGCTTGGGCCCGATGTTGAGGCCGTCGGCAGCGACGAATTCCGGCTCGATGCCGATGAAGTTGAAAGCGCCGCGCAAATAGGTTTCGAGATGCTCGAGCGCCGCAGCCGGCGACCCTGCATTGTACGTGCCGCCGCGCGCGAGGGCGATGATCACGCGCCGGCCGCCGGCCAGCCCGACCGGGCCGTCGGCGGTATAGCGGAAGGTTCTGCCGGCGATGAGGATTCGGTCGAGCCAGGCCTTGAGCTGGGTCGGCAGCGTGAAATTGTACATCGGTGCGCCGATGACGACCGAGTCGGCTGCCAGAAACTCGTCGAGCGTCGAGCTGTCGGCAAGCGCGTCGAGCGTGAGATGCGCGATCGGCTCGCTGGCAAGGTCGCGGCGAACCACCGGGGCAGCGGGATCGAAGCGGGTCAGACCGTTGACTATGGACTGCGTCAGCTGGCGGCTGACGCTCGCCTCGCCGGTGATGCTGCTGTCGATATGCAGGATGGTCACTATTGCCTCCTAAGTATGGAATTGTTACTGAAGGCACCCCAAGTAACCACCATCCAAGCAGCCGCAAGAACGCACTTTTCTGTGCCCCAGGAACAGATTTGTTGCTCAGGAACAGGCAGGGAAAAGATGAAAGACCCGAGCAACCCGATTTGCCGCACGATCAGCACGTTGCTGTCGCGGATCGGCGACAAGTGGACGGTGCTCGTGGTCGAGACGCTCGGGCAGGGGCCGAAAAGGTTCAACGAGCTGCGCCGTGAAATCCCCAGCGTTTCGCAGCGGATGCTGACTCTGACGCTGCGCAATCTCGAACGCGACGGAATCGTCAGCCGCAAGGTGACGCCGACCATCCCGCCGCGGGTCGATTACGCGCTGACCGATCTTGGCCGTTCGCTACACGGTCCGGTCGGGGCGTTGTCGCAGTGGGCGCTGGACCATGTCGAGGCGATTCACAGCGCCCAGGCGCAGTTCGACTCCGCGCGCGAGGAGCAGGCGGCCTGAGCGGCTTGGCAATCGCCAGCGCCCTCGCCTAGAGCGGCGCTATGCCCGGTCGGTACTTCGAGGAATGGCAGGTCGGCGACACGGTCGCCCACGCGATCACGCGTACCGTCACCGAAAGCGACAATTTGCTGATCTGCGCGCTGACCCACAACCCGCAGCCGATGCACCTCGACCATGAAGTCGCGGCGAAGTCGGAATATGGCAAGCCGCTGGTCAATTCGGTTTTCACCTTCGGGTTAATGATCGGGGTGAGCGTCGGCGACACCACGCTCGGCACGCTCATCGCCAACCTCGGCTACGACAAATTGGTCTTCCCCAATCCGGTGTTCGTCGGCGACACGCTGCGTTCGGAAACCGAGTGCGTCGCGGTTCGGGGAAGCAAGTCGCGGCCGGGCGCCGGCATCGTCACCTGGGCGCATCGCAGCTTCAACCAGCGCGGCGAGCTGGTGTGCGAATGCACGCGCACCGCCTTGCTGTCGAAGAAGGGGCAATGAGCGAGCCGCGCAGCTGGTTGTTCGTGCCCGCCGACAGCGAGCGCAAGATCGCCAAGGCTTTGGACAGCAAAGCCGACGCAATCATCTTCGACCTCGAGGACAGCGTCGCCGCGACGGCAAAAGCGCCAGCGCGCGACATTCTGAAGCAGCTTCCGGCGCGCTCCGGCGGCCCCCAATGGTGGGTGCGGATCAACCCGATCGGCAGCGAATATCATAAGGACGATCTCGAACTGATCGGCGTCGCCGACATCCACGGCATCGTCCTGCCCAAGGCGGAGGGCGGCTGGGACGTGGTTGAGCTCGCCCACCGCACCGGCAGCATCCCGATCCACGCGATCGTCACCGAGACCCCGGCGAGCCTGTTCGGCTTGCTGTCCTACCGCGACCCCAAGTCACCGTTGGCGGCGATGAGCTGGGGCGCTGAGG
>JACCSV010000022.1 GCA_013812805.1 Sphingomonas sp.
TAGCCGCCGACATTGCTTATTCATTGCGAGCGGCTGACGGCGTAATTGAGATGGTTAGCCTCTCCGACGAGGGACCTATTGTGACGCCGCTAGCGAGGCTCGCGCGGATGCCGCGACAAGCGACCGACCAGCTCGATCCGTTAGCTGCGCCCGGAATGGGAGTGCAAAATGAACCAGTGAGGGTTGTCGAGCAGATGTCCTCCGCTGCGCAGCGGCCGGATGCGGCAGTGGCAAGTGCGCAAGCTGGAGCCCGCCAAGCGCCGGCATGGCAGCAGCCGATTAAGCCGGCATGGCAACGCCCACTGCCGCCACAAGAGATTAGCAGATAACTAGGCGGCTTTCTGGCTCATGTGCTGCGAGTTGAGCGGACTGGATACCCTCGGAGAGCCGAGCGAGAAGAACTTAGACAATCGCTCTGGGAAACGGTGGCCAAAGCCTTCTTGATCTGAGCCGGCTTGTCGAACGGCTGCTCGGACTCATCACCTAGACCAACGGTGACCCACGCCATCGGAGCTCTCTTGTGAAGAGCGTGGCATCCCCCGGTGTTCGAATCTGGCAGGAGCAGCGGCGCGAGGATAAACCTGACGGTGTGTACCGGCGTGCCAGTGTCCCGCTCGTAGCTCGTGACAAGTGCAACTGCGGGCTGCCGCGCACGGGCCTGGAGCTCAACGTAGAGGGGCTCCTGCTCAATGAGGAACGCCTCAAAATTTGTGTGTTTGACGAAGTCACGCAGCGCCGAGATGAACCCTGCTAGTTTGCGGCTTCCGCCAGCGGCACTGACAAGATCCCGTCCGACTGGATCACCGGATTCGAGTTTCGGGGGTTGGGAGAAATGCATCAGCGTTTGAAGCGAGGAGTCTGCTTTGAATTTGCTGTTGCCAGCTGAAAGCTGCCGATACATCTGCACAGCATAGTGATCGAAGTAGGCCGCGAAATGCCTGCGCACCTCTTTCTCGTAAGGCGTGGCCGCTTCGCTGGCCGCCGACCGAGCCGCAAGGAACTGGATGATGCTGATCAGTTCCACTCGCGGATCTGCTTCGAGCACCAGGTCTTCGCCGGTCCAGCTAGGCAATTCGGGGCGGACTCCGTGCCGGCGGAGAGCCGCGTTGCGCAGCAACCGGGGGTCGAGTTCCTTGCCCGAGTGACGTGTTGAGAATGCAGCCGTTTGCCCCCACCACCCCGGCCAACGGTAGAAAATGTGGGTGCCAAGTGCTGCATTCTTTGCCAGGCTTGTCGCCCAATAAGGCACCACATAATCAGCGTGATAGTGGGTCGCGTAGCCAACAGGCTTGAACACGTCGCCTGCCAGTGCCTGCTCCGCGATCTCACGTGCCCTTGCCCACCCCGGAACCGTCGGCGTTCGGCGCATCGAGCCATCACAGGTGAAGGAGAACTGGCACCCGGTTGTGCGCATGGAGCCATGATAAACTGTGGCGCAGACGCCATTGGAAAAAGCCGGATGCCGCACCCGATTGAGCACGACCTGCGCAACGGCGCGTTGCCCATTGGGAAGCTCGCTGCCCGCTTCATAATAGATGGCCTCTGTCAGGCAGTGGAGCGCGCGATTGTAGGCCGCGTCATCACCCCGGAACTTGAAGGCCCGCGCTGGCGGGTTTGGCTCATGAGAAAAAGGAATGGTCGCGTTTATGCTGAGGGCGTCCTCCCGATCGACATCACGCAGTAGCGTCGGAAGGGCTGTCGGAGGAGGGAGCCTGAAAACCACCTCGTTGCCTCGGCTGAGGGGCGCCGCCACGCCAGAGGCAATATAAGGGATTGCCGCAGCCGCGAGCGCCACGATCGCGCTAAGACCAACGGCACCACGGAGGTGGCCCGCCGGACGGCCGAGTAGAGGAGCAGCACTGGCGAGCATTATGGCCGACGTCTTGGTCACTTCGCTCCCCCTCCCAGCGGTCAGGTGTGTGGCGTCAGAATTATCGTAGTCAACGTTGCGCAGAAGTAGCACTACGCCGCTAGAGATTGCGAGCGGCAAGCGCCCTCAGCGTCAATCATCGTACACACTGATGCAGGTTCCACGTCGCGTCCCGGGCGCTAAGCACAACCAGGGCTAACACTGACGGTGACCGGAACTGCTAGAGTCCCGCGTCGCAGGGACCGCTTTTCGTCCCGCAGAGCTTACAGGCATGCTTCCAGGCGGCGGCGAGTGTCACCGTCAAGGACAGCTGGCCGCCGAACCCGGACTGTGCCGCCGTCGAACAAATCAATCTCCAGTCCGCTCTTCGAATTAATCGCAGCCCGCACTCCGTGCCTGACCGCTTCCACCGGGCCGAAAGCCTTAGCCAAACACTCGGCGAATAATTCCGGAACCTTAGCAGTCGAGTAGGTCGGCGCGACGGTCTGTGATCGAACTTGGGACGGCACGACCGAACACCCACAGAGGACGAGAGCCAGGATCGGCCCAGTGGTTCGTGTCCAAACAGGCATTGTTGGCGGCACTCCAGCTGCCTCAAGAGACGTGTGGGGTAGCGCCAGGTTCCCGTTACACAGCGTCGCGCGGCTTGCAGCTAACGTCTGCAACGGGTGGAAAGCGGACATTAGCCCGAAGCGCTTGACGCGCAGGGCACACATTGGCTGAGGCTGGGATCATGCTCCAAGCGGCCGCCGCGAAGCCTTTCCGCTAAGCAGCAGCCGGGCAAGTGAATCCAACTGCCCGGCTGCTGCTGCGTTAGCCCGACTTCTTGGCCATCCACGTCGTTTTCGAACCGTCCCGAGGGTCTATGCTCGTGAACGTGACGGAACTTCGATCTGCACTTGGCATGATGATAGTCTGGGCGACTTCCTTGCCGCCGCGCGTAAACGTTTCGCGGAGGCCGTTGCCTTCTCGCGTAACCGCGACCGTGGTTCCGCCGGTGTCCCCTTGGACGGGCGCGGAAGTCCCGCCGATCTCAGCGGTGTAGCTTTCGCCTTGCGAGTTCATCGTTACCTTATTGTCTGCGATCTGGAATGTGATGTTGAGCGCGTCTTCGGAATAATCCTGCACGCGATCGGGCGTCCACTGTCCGGAAACGGCGTGGGCTCCTGCGGGCGCGGGACCTGCTCGGCGGGCGGTCTCGGTGCCCTGAACCGGGGGTGCGCTCGGGTTGTTGGCATTGGTGAACTTAGTATTCAACACATTGCCGTCATCCGAGACCTGCATCGTCGTCGACGACACTTCCCTGTTACCCTTTAGACGATGGATCTCCACGGTTCGATCGTCGACCGCGCTTACCGAGATGCGATCGAAGTAGGGACGATCTGTTACTGGGTGGAACTGCCCGTCCGCAGCGACCGCAAGGGGTGGAATGCAGGTCTTGCAGCTGTAGGTACCGCCCTGGAGCAGAAGCTCATTTGGCTTGCCTTCAAATTTGATGCTGGCGAGTTCGGTCTTCCAAGTGCCGTTCAGTGCCTCTAGACCAGCCGCTTCAGCAGTGGCCTGCGCGTCGCCCGCGGTCTCTTGCTGACTGCAGGCGGCCAGCGCCAGGACCAAAGCCGCGACCATGGCGGTGCATATCCTTTTCATGCGCGGTACCCCCTTCGTGTTGACGAGCGGGCTGCCCAATTGGCCCTACGCTCGGTGATCGGCCCCGTCTTTTCCGTCACAGGTGGGCGAGATCGGCGCTGAGGCTAACGGCTCGTGTGGGCAGCCGCAAGCGGGATGGGTGAATGCGGCCAATGTCCGCTATGGGTGGAAAGCGGACACTGAACGCAAGTTGCCGGTCGACATGCCCTCCGGCACGAAAAAGGGCACCGGTTACCCGCGTGCCCTCCTCCAAACCACCATGCGTGCGCGGTGGTCCAAATATTAAATTTCTAGCTCGCGGGTTTTACCGCGCGCGTCCGTGCCCAAGCAGTTCGCGTGGGGCGCCGGGACCAGCCAGTGTGCCGCCTATTCTCTATTGTCGTCCTTCGGGGCGTCAACGTCCACGGTTGGCACTTGGACCGTTTTGTTTTCAGTGCCGACGTTCACAGATGGAGCGTCAACATCGTATTCGGGAAGCGCTCCGCCGCTGGCGTTCACATCAACCTCAGGCATATCGCCCTCTTTTGTCTGGTCCACGTCGCAGGCAGCAATGCCGATGCAAAGGAAGGAAGCACCGAACAGCTTGATTATCGTTTTCATCCTGACCTCATTCAATTTGAACTGCTAACGCCGTTTACCAGCCGGGCCTCCTTAGGGGGCAC
>JACCSV010000310.1 GCA_013812805.1 Sphingomonas sp.
CAGTAGAGCCGCCACCGCCGCCACCTCCCACTCCACAGGAAGCCCTGCGAGACGGTGTTCTGATCGTTGTCAGCCTTCCGTCTCAAAAAGCATTTGTGTTCAAGGATGGAGAGGCGTGGGAGTCCACCGACGTGTCGACGGGGAAGCCCGGGAACGACACTCCGGAGGGCGCTTTTCCCATCCTCCAGAAGAAAGTGCATCACCGGTCCAGTCTCTATGATGACGCACCGATGCCCTATATGCAGCGGCTAACGTGGGACGGGGTGGCGCTGCACGCAGGGAGAGTACCGGGTTATCCAGCATCCCATGGCTGTATTCGGATGCCGAAAGCATTCGCAAAAAAGCTCTATGAAATAACCGGCTTTTCCAAGACCATCGTGTTGGTTACCGACAAAGCCGTCACTTCGGCCAACGAGGCGAAGGCCTTGGCCTAACTGTCTCGGCTTACTTGGTGACATCGCTACGCCGTCATCGCAGGGCCTATCGAACTCCGAGCGCGTCGGCCGTCGTGCCGAGCATCCGTGCCAATTCTTGGTCCGTGTAGGGACACGGTGCATTCAAATCCTTCAGCCGTCCGACAAACAGCCAAACCAGTTCTTCGTGGCGCATCCGTGCTGCTGGTGTCACGGCTTTGGAAGCAGCTGCCAGCTCTTCACAAACTCTACGCCAGTAGTACCGGGCGTTGGTGTCCATCCCACTCTCCAGCGGTCCATGCGGTCATCTGCATAGTGTGATTCGAGGACCTTATTCCGGCCGCCCCGCATCAGCAAATTCAACAAACTGGCTTTAGCATATTTTCAACCTTTGCGGCCAAGCTCGCTGCTGCCATCGAAAAAGGATTGGCAGCCATGCTTGAGAAGCAACGAATCCGCGCGGCTCGGGTAATCGGCCCGCTGGGCGAGCCTCTGACCTTTGCCACACTGCCGCCGATTGGAACACGGCGCTGGACGATCCGGCGAAAAGCCGAGGTGGTGGCCGCCGTAGCGGGTGGCCTGCTGACTGCCGACGAGGCCTGCGAGCGCTATGCGCTAAGCATCGAGGAGCTCACCACCTGGCAAAGAGCCGTAACGCACAGCGGCATGGCGGGCCTGCGAGTCACGCGCATCCAAGAGTACCGGGAATACCACGAGCGCCGGCGGACTTACTGACGGGCCAGGATAGATCTGTTGTCTCACGAGCTGAACATTAGTCTCCCTTGAGCCTTCTAGCCCTCGGTGGCGTTAGCTCCGTCGGCTTTAATGCGCCGGGGTCGGAAGTGGTCACTCGACTTAGCCCGTTGCAACAGCATGCCGTCGAACCCGCGTAACACCTGCGTGCTTTCGTCCGACGCTACGCGTTGAGGCCCATGAACCTTTGGAGACGTGCCAATGCGTAAGCCCTCGATGCGACTGCTACTGTGCGGAGCATGC
The DNA here is from genome assembly GCA_013812805.1 of Sphingomonas sp. Lineage (GTDB taxonomy): Bacteria > Pseudomonadota > Alphaproteobacteria > Sphingomonadales > Sphingomonadaceae > Sphingomicrobium. The sequence continues at coordinate 1,410 of JACCSV010000310.1, forward strand.
CTCTACGCAACCGCCGCCAATGCTCAGACAGCGCCGTCCAGTTCGTCGCAACAACAGACATTGGAAAACCAAACTCAGCAGGGCACGACGAACAGCGCATGCCTGGCTCAGCAGAAGGGCCTTGAGGCCGAGCTTGCGGCGATTGACAAGATGACTTCAGCGGCCCCCGCCCAACCCGAGGAGAAGCCAAGGAAAAAGTCCAAGGTAGAAAAGGTAATCAAGGCTGTAGCCGGAGCCGCCGTGAGCGTCATCCTGCCTCCCGCGGCAAACACAATCCTGCAAGCCGGCCAAGCCGCAGCAAAGGGCGGCGACGAGTCCGAAAAAACAAATACCAAGTCAGGGCCGGAAACAGAGCAGGCCAGCTCGACACCGGCGGCACCTGCCGCCGAAGTTCCTGCTTTGCTCACCCGCCGCCAGGAACTCGAGCTGCGGCTGACCGCCATAAAGCAGGGTGTTTGTACCCCCTAAGGTCCACTCCTTGCCCCTCCGCACGGACGCCCCAGCCGGAGCAGCGTGGTCGATACGACGCTCATTGGCATGCCCCTCCGGCACGAAAAAAGCCACCGGTTTACCCGCGTGCCCTCCTCCAAACCACCATGCGTGCGCGGTGGTCCGAATATTAAATTTCTAGCTCGCGGGTTTTGCCGCGCGCGTCCGTGCCTAAGCAGTTCGCGTGTGGCGCCGGGACCAGCCAGTGTGCCGCCTATTCTCTGTTGTCGTCCTTCGGGGCGTCAACGTCCAAGGTTGGCACTTGGACCGTTTTGTTTTCAGTGCCGACGTTCACAGATGGTGCGTCAACATCATATTCGGGAAGCGCTCCGCCGCTGGCGTTCACATCAACCTCAGGCATATCGCCCTCTTTTGTCTGGTCGACGTCGCAGGCAGCAATGCCGATGCAAGGAAGGAAGCACCGAACAGTTTGATTATCGTTTTCATCCTGACCTCATTCAAATTGAACTGCTAACGCCGTTTACCAGCCGGGCCTCCTTAGGGGGCACTGGCGGATAAAACAGCAATGGCGTATTTCGGAGGTTCCGATTTCGTACTACCTGATGCGAACGTCCTCTCTGGACGAAAAGCGGAAACTTACCTCATTAGCTTTGGACGGGAACTGTCACCTTGCGCTCGGTGCAGCAGCCCGAACAGCGGCCGGTATAGCGCCGAACCTCAGTGCTTCGCTTGAACCTTGCCGCTGTGACGACTTGTCTGCGACTCAACGCCAAGTAATCAGCGACACAATCGTCGCAGATGGGTCGCGACACGCGTCCGGCGACGAACACGCGAACTCTTTCCTTTAATGTCATTAGTGCCCCCGCAGATCCATAGGGATAGCGGCTGGCGGCACAATAACAAGACCAAATCAATTACTTAGTGCCAGAGGCCTGCAATCGGCAGTAGCAAACTAGGTGGCTAATGTTCGCAATGGGTCGAAAGCAGAAACTAAAGCTTTACCACTGAACCAGCCCGCGTCCGTGCCAATCCCTCAGCATGCGAGCTTCACGGTGTCAGTGCTCGGCGCCGAGCGGCCTATACGACGAACGTGGAGGCACACCCTCAACAACGACAACTCGCTTCCGCTGTGATACGGAGGCCCATGGAGGTCGGTGTCAATGAGAACACTTCTTCTAGTCTCCGCTCTGATACTTACTCAGCCCGGCCATCAAGAGCACGGCGGCCATTCCGAAAAGCTTGGTAACGTTGGCTTCGAAACAAGCTGCAGCCCGGCTGCGCAACCGGTCTTCCTGCGCGGTGTCGCATGGCTTCACTCGTTCGAATATGAGCAGGCCGAAAGCAGCTTCAATCAAGCCGCTCTCGCCGACCCTGCGTGCGGCATTGCCCACTGGGGGGCTGCGATGAGCCTTTACCACCCACTGTGGGCGCCGCCGAGCTTGGCCGAACTTGAAAGAGGCCGCGCCGCTGTCGCAAAGGCGCAAGCCGCGCCCGTACGTACCCAACACGAGAAAGACTATGTCGACGCAATCGCGACCTTTTACCGCGCCTCCGACAAGCTCGACCACAAGACCCGCGCGCTGGCCTACAATGCTGCAATGAAAGCACTTCACGATCGCTATCCGGGCGACCGCGAGGCAGCGATCTTTTATGCTTTGTCGCAGACCGCCGTGGGAACGTTCGACACCGACCCGACCTTTGCCCGCGAGAAGGATGCCGCAGCGATCCTCAATGCTGTTCTTGAAGCCGAGCCGGACCATCCTGGCGTCGCCCATTATCTGATCCACAGCTTCGATTATCCGCCCCGTGCCAGCGGCAAAACGCTATGCTGGCATTGCGCCCGATTCCGCGCATGCCCAACACATGCCCTCGCACATCTTCACGCGGCTCGGCATGTGGGAAGACTCGATCGCGTCAAACCTGAAGTCGGAAGCCGCGGCGCGAGAGCTGATGCGGAGAAAAAATTTCGGCGGCGGATCGCGCGAAGAACTGCACGCAATGGACTATCTTGCTTATGCCTATTTGCAGACCGGACAGGACAGCAAGGCACGGCAGGTTTTGGCCAAGCTTAGCGCGATGCGAACTGTCGATGAACCGATCTTCTCCGTCGCCTATGCCGCAACCGCTATCCCGGCCCGACTTGCGCTGGAGCGCCGCCAATGGACTGAAGCAGCTAACCTCGAACTGCCCGACAATGTCGGCGCGCTCGCCCCGATGGAGAACTTTCAATGGGCGGCCGCGCATATCCATTTCGCGCGCGCGGTTGGTGCCGCGCGTAGCGGAAATTCGTCGGCCGCGAGGGTCGAAGTCGCTAAACTGGGCGACATCGAACAGAAGCTCAACATTTCTCCGGGCAGCTACGACTGGAAAGCGCAGGTCGCAATTGCGCGGCAGGTCGCGGCTGCCTGGCTTGCAAAGGCGGAAGGAAGGAATGACGAGGCGGTAAGGGTCATGCGCAGCGCTGCAGAACTAGACGACGGGCTGGAAAAGCATCCTGTGACCCCAGGGGCGATCCTGCCGGCGCGGGAGCAACTAGGCGAGCTGTTACTGGAGCTGGGACGGCCCGCCGAAGCGCTGCACGAGTTTGAAGCCTCGCTGAAGCGCGCGCCGCGGCGCTTGGGCGGAACATATGGGGCGGCCCGAGCGGCAAAGCTTCTGGGCGATGATGTTAAGGCGCAGGAGTATTACATCGCCGTGGTGGAGCTCACCAAGAACGGCGAGGCGAGCCGGCCAGAAATTAATGAAGCCCGCGCTGCTGCGAAGCTGGCTGCACGAAATGGGCGGATTTAATTCTCTAATGTCTGCTTTGGGTGGAAAGCAGACATTGAGCCCATGTCCGGTTTGGGTGGAAAACCGACGTGGCGCTAGTCCAAAATTGGTGGATCGGGCATTGGCAATTAGTTAGCTAAAAAGTTAACCTGCACGGACGGGCAGCAATCCCGACTACTGTGTGGCCAATCAGCTTGCCGCGCTCTAACCACGGGTGAGCAAAATGAACTGATGTTCACCACTTCCGTGGCGCCCTTCGTTTCAATAATCGACCCTTCCGAGAGAGGGTGGTTCCGGTACGCCGCTTGCGGCCGGTCACACACTTAGGAGCATAAAAATGCGTTTTATCCTTCCGGCAGCGCTCGCTGCCTGCGCACTCGTTGCGACTCCCGCAACCGCTCAGCAGGCTGGCCTGGTGAACGTCGATCTGAGCAACATCCTTAACAACAATGATGTGAGCGTTGAGCTCACGGAGATCCTCAGCCGTAACAACGTCAACGTAGCGATCCCCGCGAACGTCAACGTCCCGATTGGCCTTGCTGCTAATATTTGCGGCGTGAGCGTTCTCTCGCTGAAGACAACCGCCACGTGCAACGCTTCAACGGATATCACCCAAGGCAACATGACGGCCCTGGCAAGAGCTATTCAGCGTCAAGCTCAATAGTCTGTATCAATATGAGAAAGGCCTCCCGCGTCGTTGCGCGGGGGGCTTTTTTTTGTGAGATAAACGGCAGCGAATGTCCGCAATGGGTCGAAAGCTGACACTTAATTATTGGGCCATGCCGTTCGCAACGCGATATTGATGCGGACGTTGAGATCTGATGGAAAAGGAATTCAACCACGAAGCCCTAATCGTCGAAGACGAGCCCATGACGCGCATGGTTGCCGCCGATGCAATATCTGAGATCGGCGAAAAAGTGTACGAGGCTAGCGATGCTCACGAAGCGCGAGAATTGCTCAGCGAGCACCCCAAAGTACGCCTTCTCTTCACTGACATCGAGTTAGCAAGCAACACTAATGGCCTGATGCTCGCAAGGGATGTCGACGACGCGCGGCCCGACGTCGAGCTGATTGTAACTTCGGGAACCAACAGCCTCGACGACAGCAATCTGCCCGACCACGGAACCTTCCTGGCTAAATCCTATCGAGCCAAACCAGCTGCAGAACATCGTCAGAAAAAAGCTCCCGGTCTGTCCAGGATAGTTAAAGGTGAGCGCGGCAATGACTTTTTTAGCGGGCCTAGCGGCGGCGGGGAAACTCGACGGTGAAGCAGGCCCCGCGGCCAGTTGCGCGCGGGCCAGTAGTAAGAGTGCCCTGCAGCTGCCGGACCAAAGTCGTGATTACTCGCATCCCGAGACCGGCGGTCGCTGAGTGGGGATCGAAGCCCGGCTTCAGGCCGGTGCCTTGATCACAGACGATGAGGCAATTGACGTCGAGTGAAGCGCGGAACGTTACCTCGATTTTGCCTGCACCATGTTTGGCGGCGTTGGTCACTAGCTCGTTGGTGAGGAGTCCAATCGGTTGGATCGAAGTGGCCGGAACCATCTCCTCGTCTCCGCCGACAACGACTTCTCGGTCCAGGATCGCGGCCAAATCACCGCACAAGCGGCGCAGGTAAGCGACGCAAGAGACTTCGTCAGCCGCATCCGCGTAAAAATGACGATGGACCTGAGCGACGGCAGCAACTCGGTTCGCAGCCTGCTGCAGGTGATTGGCGGCATCACCGACCTCGGGAGAGCGGCTCTGCATCGTCAGCATACCCGAAACGAACTGGAGACTATTCATCACCCGATGGTCGATCTCCTTACCCATCAAATTCGCCTTGCCGACCGCCTGGCGCGCCGAGAGTCCAAGTTCGAGCTGGTCCATCACGACTGAGGCGAGGTCCTTTAAGTCGTCAATTTGCTCGTGTGTGACTGGACGAGGCTTCTTGTCGATCACGCATAAGGTGCCGAGGTTGTGCCCGTCGCTCGTGGTCAGAGGAACCGCAGCGTAAAAGCGCAAGCCAAAGTCCCCGGCCACGAGCGGGTTGGCCAGCGACCGTGGGTCCGTCCGCGCGTCCTCGAGCAGATAAGGCGCGTCGCCTAAAATAGCCGACGCGCACAGCCCGGGTTCCCGGTCGATCTGTTGGACGGGCAGGCCGTGGTGCGACTTAAACCAGATGCGGTCCTCATCGACTATACTGACAATAGCGATCGGAACTCCGAACCGACGAGCGGCGAGCGCAGTGATACGGTCAAACGCACCGTCCGGTGGGCTGTCAAGAATGTCATAGCGCCGAACTGCGGCCATGCGCTCGGCTTCGTTCGGCGGCAGAATGTCCGCGACTGGCATATAGAGTTCCCTGTTTCTGCCGCGATCGAAGCGACCTTCTTAGGCCTGCTCCATGGCATTTCGGATTAAACTCAACCTGAACAACCGCCTGACACCGAGCTAGCGGCGAGCACCCTCTGCCAAGTTGACTGCTAAGCCCGCGAATAGGCTCTCGGCCGGAAAGATTGCTCAAGGCCCCGCTAATGTCCGCAATGGGTGGAAAGCGAACATTCGCGGGAAGCCGCCTCCGAGGGATGAACGGTACTCTGGCAGTGCCTCCGGCGGCTCAAGCGGCGCTCGCTGCACCTCAAGCACCGCGGTTCAATAGTTCTTCCGCTGAAGTGAAGTCCGAACGTTGCGACCTGGGAACAGTTTCGCTCGCCGGAGTTTATAGCTGTTTGATGGCTCGCTCCACGTTCGAGCCGTTATTCACAACAGGGGAAATCAAATGAAGTCTGTCCTAACGATCGTTGCTGCCGCCAGTCTGATTTCGCTGAGTGCGTGCAATCAGAGCCCGCAAGAGCAGGCGGCCGACAACTTGGAAGCCAACGCGGAGATGACGGCAGACAATATGGAAGAAATGGCTGACAACGCGACAAGCGAAAGCGCGGAAGATGCTCTCGAGAACAACGCCGATGCGACCAGGGAGGCCGGTGAAGAGGCTGCTGACGCGAATCGGTCGGGAATGGACGCCGACGGAAACAGCGCGAACTGAACTTAGATTCGGCCGCTGCACACGCATGGCGGCTTGAAGGGGGGCGCTCGGGAAACCGGGCGCCCTTTGCATCAGTGAGAAGGCCACGAGGGCATCACTGACCGAATGCAGATTAGGAGGAATAGAATGATCGGTATTATTATCTGGCTAATTGTCGGCGGTGTCGTCGGCTGGCTTGCAAGCATCATCATGCGCACCAACGCTCAACAGGGTATCCTGCTGAACATCGTCGTCGGGATCGTTGGAGCCTTTCTGGCGGGCCTGATCGTTGGTGGCGGCTCGATCAACGACAACATCACACTTGAGAGCATTCTCTGGTCGCTACTCGGTGCGGTGGTTCTGTTGGCGATTGTGAACCTCGTCCGCCGCGGATCGGTACGCTAACGACGGTCATGCATTCGATCACGGGGAAACACCGTTCGTTGGGGGCGTGTCGGCACGAGCGGCTCGGGTATTTGCCTTTGAGCGCTTTGCTTTGAGGATCGCGAGCAGCGGAGGGGAACCGCGGAGCCCGCCGGCTGTTTTGCCTGACGCACGTTTGTTTCCCCCGCTTGTGCAAACTCACAGCGGCCCGGCTTCCCCAGCCCCGGGCCGCTTTTTCTTTGCGTTTGACCAGCCGGCGCCAGGCTTGTTGCTAAACCATGATCGCCCCGATCGATCATCGGATCATCAGAAGCACCGTCCACCGTTTCAGGCAATCGGCAGGTCGAATGTCTGCTTTGGGTCGAAAGCGGACATTTGGAATTCGGCAATCACAAGCAAACCAGCTATGCGACACGGATACTGGGGGAGGTGAGATATGCGGCAGTGGATGCTGGCAACGCTAATGTGCGCTGTTGCGGCGTGTGCACCCGATAGCCCGCAAGACAGCACATCCTCCGAACCGCCACCGATAGCATTCGACGGCGCTTTGGCGCAGCAGGCCGCGGCGAAAGCCGCTCACGGCAAACGTATCGCCGATGTGCTCGGCTGCACAGGGTGCCACGGGAAAGACCTGCAAGGCGAAAGGTTTCATGAGCTATATGCGTCGAACCTGACGCGAGACGTCGCTAACTATACAGACCAGCAGCTCGAGCACGTGTTGAGGGTGGGGGTGCCACCAACCGGCCGAGAGTTATGGGGAATGCCATCCGAGCTCTTCCAGCATTTGAGTGCGCCGGACATGGCGGCTCTCATTGCCCACCTGCGAACGCTCCCGGCGGGAGGCAAGCCAACTCAACAGCCGCTGCCGTTCCCACCGGAGGTGCAGCAAATGATCGCCAAGGGCGAGATTAAGCCGACTGCCGCGACAGTGCGCGAGGCGAAAGCGCTCGGTCCGGTCCACCTTGGCTCAACTTACGAACTCGGCCGCTACATCTCGCGCGTCACCTGTGCCGAATGCCACGGTCCGGAACTCAAGGGTGGGCGCGAGACACCGGACCTCGTTGTGGCGGGAGCTTACTCGCGCGACGAGTTCGAGCAACTGATGGTCGAGGGAACTGGCACCGGGGGGCGCAAGTTGAAGCCGATGATGGAAGGAGTCTCGAAAGGGCGTTTTTCGAAAATGACGGCTGGCGAACGCAACGCGCTCTACGCCTATCTAAAAGCACGTGCCCAGCAGCCGCAGTAGCTACGCTTTGCAAATACGGGCTCCGCTTTAAGCCGACATTCGCTTAAAGTCCGTCTTGGGTTGAAAACCGACCTGAGGCTAACGTCCGGTTTGGGTGGAAAGCGGACATTAGCTCAGTAGCGATTTTTCGAAGAGCGCTTCTCCGTCGGCAGAGGTGCCAGCTCGTGCCCATCCTGCTCGGCTGTAGAACTGCACGGCGCGGCTCCCCTCTTCGGTGCTCAGAGACAGGTGTCCGATGCCCATCTCTTGGGCCCAGCCGAGCATTCGTGTGTGCAAAGCGCGACCAATCCCGGCGCCCTCGGAATCGGGATCGATGAAAAATGCCCAACAGTCTTGGCTGGCGCATCGATCGCCGCGAAGCCGGCAATTCCGGCCTCCGTCTCGGCCACCACGCACGGCGCAACGTCCGCAATGGGACGAAAGCAGACTTAAGCTGCTAATGACCGCAATGGGTGGAAGCTGACATTCGGTCGTGCTGCGGGCCGTGCCAAAATTTGGCACAGCAACAGATAAATTCGCTCGCCACACGCACTCTTTTTCTGCGAATGTCTGTAGGCGTCGCGTGTCGCGGCGAAGCCACAGCAGGACGTGTGATGCGCAAGAGTCACATTGCGCGGAAGAAGCTTCTGGTTTGCATTTCAGTGCTGATGGGATCGATTGCGCTGCGCGCAAGTGCACACGCGTCTGAGGCGCAGGCCCCACTGGCCAAAACTGCATTTGATGTCGCTGCTGCCAAAGAAGCGGTCGAGAAGTACGCCAGCCTGCTGGAAGAGATGTATGTCTACCCGGAAGTCGGAAAGGCGTATGCCGCTTTGCTCCGAAAGAACCTCGCGAGTGGACGGTACTCAAAATTCACGTCTGCCGAGCACTTGGCCGAGGCGCTTCCGCGAGACCTCGCCGCTGTTAATCCCGATCTCCACCTCTCGGTCTTGCCCGCGTCAGTCCCGATGGTCGGTGTATTCTCGAAAACCGCATACACGGGCGGAACCTGTCCGGAAGCGGGCGAGCAGCTAACGCGCTCCATCGGCAAGTCCGGCTGGCTCGCCCCCGGTGTCGCATACATCGAGTTCTGTGGCTTCCAGGGCGGGGACACGAACCTTCAACAGCTTCAGAAATTCCTCGAGGCACACGCGTCCGCAAAAACTTTGATCATCGACAATCGGGGAAATATCGGCGGTGCCCAAGAGGAAATGGACCTCATGTTCCCACACTTTTACCGGTCGCTGGTTGAGTTACTGAGGTTCGAGATGAGGGCTGCCGTTGCAGCGGAGGACTCCAATCCACTGAATGCTGATCCGAGGATGAAGCGTCTCGCCGCAGGCGCGACCACGCAGTTCGCATATTTTGTCGAGCCGGACCCGAGGCTCAAGACCGCCCTTCTCGATGCGAAGATCTACGTCCTCACGTCGAATGCCACAGCATCCGCGGGAGAAGCCGCCACGTTCGCATTGAAGGACTCTCGACGAGCGCAGATCATAGGCGAGGTGACGCAGGGCGCCGGACACCTTGGACCCACGATACCGATTGGCGGTGGCTATCGTGCTTTCATTCCAGTTGCTCGCATTTTCGATGCTGACACAGGCAATGGGTGGGAAGGCAAGGGCGTCGTTCCGGATGTGCGAGTGGCTGCTGCGCAGGCGTTGGATATAGCGGCCGCACGAGCTGGCATCGACGCCATGGCAGCGAAGGAGGCATGGCGACGACTTCCGTCGCAGCAGCAGTCTCGGTAGGGCAAATGTCCGGAATGGGTGGAAAGCGGACATTCGTGGCTGCGCCCAATAGTCACGGCAATCCGCCTCTGTCGCCTTAGTTTCCTACTGCCGCTTCTTCTTGCGTTTGAGCGAACAGGCCGAATAATGCGGTGTTGGGTGCGTCACTATCCCCGAGTCTAACTGCCACTTGTGGGAGTATAAACGACATGCCCGATACCAACTCTACCAAAAACACTCTGCTGATGCTGACCGCAGACATAGTTGCCGCCCATGTCAGCAACAACAATGTTGCCGTGAGCGACTTGCCGGACCTGATCCAGAACGTGCACCAGGCTGTTGCCAGCATTTCCGGCGGCAGTTCCGCGACTCAGGAAAAGGCCGAACCGAAGGTGGCTATCCGCGCTTCGATTAAGCCAGACTACATCGTTTGCCTCGAAGATGGGAAGAGGCAGAAGATGCTCAAGCGTCACCTAATGACGAACCACGGGATGACACCGCCAGAGTATCGGGCGAAGTGGGGCCTTCCCGCCAACTACCCGATGGTTGCTCCCAATTATGCCGAGCAACGGCGGACATTGGCGAAGTCCATCGGTCTTGGCACCAAGCATCGCCGAACTCGCGGTCCGGCGAAGGGCGTTACCGCCAAGGGCAAGTAGGTCGTGCTCAAGGGCGCTGCCCAAGAACCCTTTCTTTCATACGCGACCCCGTAAGCCGAATCCGCTTGTAGCTTCGCCGTTCCCAGTGGGTCGAAGCGGATACCAGCGCTAATGTCCGGAAAGCGGACATTAGGAGGCTGTTGGTCGCAGCGGGTTGAGCTCACTTGTGGTTCCACCGCGTCCTGTCATTCTCCGGCTCTACGGACAGTGCGGAGGACAAGATGAGGAAGCTCCAACTTCGGTTAGCGGTGACAGCCCTGCTTGGCCTCTCGGCGGTGCCAGCGGTCGCTGCGGAAAACCCAGCTATTGCAGCGGAGATTATATCGCTGGTCCGGCAGCAGTGGGATGCTGAGATCGCGGGAAAGCCAGCGCCCAAACAGGCCGCGACGATGGCGAACGACTACACCGAGTTCGGGGAGGACTTTCCCGTGCTCTTCGCAGGCAAGCCCCTGATGATCCGGTACGGGCAAGCGCCCTCGAGCAGTAAGACGGTTTACGCTGAAATGCTGAACCCGAAGGTGCAGGTCTACGGCAACACGGCGATCCTCACCTACAACTACCTCGGTTACTCCAAGGGCGCTTCCGGTGAGATAAAGCCGAGCCTCTCAAAATCCTCTAGAGTGTACGTAAAGGACGGGGCACGATGGATGCTCGTCCACGCCCATTTCTCGCACGCGACAGCACGCAGCTGATTCAGCTTTGATGCAAATCAGTTTTGGTGGTCGTTGTCGGCAATGAATTTAAATCCGGCCGTCAGCCAGAACGAAATACAAGATCGTAAACCGGTGACCGGACTTGCGCCCACATCCGGGGCGGGGCGGAAGAAGCTTGGCAGTGGAGACTCACTCGCCCAGCTTGGAGCTAACAAGCTGCTGTAGCTGCTCAGTCCGGTATGGCTTCGGCAAAAAGCTGCCGTGATCCGGAAGCCTGTGTTCCTCCACGCTGTGCTTGCCTGAGGTCACGACGATCCCGACATCGGGCCGCGCTTGGTGGACGTGCGCGGCGAGCTGCAGGCCGTTCATAGAGCCGGGCATGTCGATGTCGGTGAACAGGACTTTCACCTGCGGATGCTCAGCTAGGAGTTGCAAGGCCTCGCGGGCGTCCTGAGCTTCTAGCGCCGATACTCCCAGATCCTCGATCGTATCAGCGGCGGTGAAGCGCACCAACGGCTCATCCTCAACCACCAGTACGGCTGGTTTATCCGTTTGCTCTGACATCGCCACATCCTCAATCGACCTCGAGCAACAACGCGCTTCCTTACAGCAGGTGCCGTGCGCCTGCGATTAGATCCTGGTTTCAACTGAGCTAGGGCACTGCCCGGAGGAAAATCCGCCAACCTGCTGACCAGCGACCGATTCCGCCGTCTCGCCGGAGCCCCGCCAGCCGCCGCCGAGCTCCCCGCCGTGCCCCGGCCACCGGGCGCCCCGGCGCGGCCGTCCTGCCTTGGCGCACGGCTCGCTCCGCGAAGGTCTGCGCCTGCCCGCGGCGAAAACAGGGGCGGCGGAGAGGCCCCCTGACGCACGCGGCGCCCGGGGTTAGTTGTATATTTGTGGGCGGCCTAGCCGCTGAGCCCGGCTGCACCGGCTGGAACTGAAAAGAGGTTGGTGCAGGCTGAGCCGAATGTCCGCCTTGGGTGGAAATCGGACGCTCAGCCGTGCTTACGTCGGTGGTACCGGAGGGCCCCTCCTCGCGGTGCGTAGCTCAACCCTGAAGGGTGTGTTACCGTTCGTCCACTTAGGACATGAGGATTCCAGAAAACGTAGGGGGGTAAATGGTGACTCGAACGCCGATAGCTGCAATCGTGGCCGCTGTAGGATTGCAAGCATGCTCCTCCGAGCCGGTCCCATTCAGCCCCACTTCTTATCGAGCGAAGGCGGCCCCAGGCGAGCCGAGCTTGGAAGAAATACGTGCCGCGTCTGAACGCTTTAAAGACGTCAAGGTGGCGCTCGCCGAGGGCTATAGGCCCGATCCCATGAACCACTGTGTTACTGCAGAGAATATGGGCAGGAATCCCGCGCTTGGCGGCATGGGCATCCATTATGGGAACCCTGAGCTTCTGGGCATTTCAGGCCCGCCTAATCCCAAGGTGAGCGGCACAGGCACGCACACGGATTTCCGGCGGCCTGCTGTTCTTATCTACGAGCCTCAGCAGGACGGCTCACTGCAGCTCATCGCCGTTGAAAACCTGGTTTTCGAAGATGCATGGAAGGCAGCTGGTAACGCGGCCCCGCCTCGGTTCCACGGGAGGCCCTACGACCGGATGGAAGATGACCCCTCCACTTCCGTCGATGAGGCGCATATGTTTGTGGCGCACTATGATCGGCACATTTGGGTTCACCGCCCAAATAAGAACGGTGTTTTCACTCCCTTCAACCCTGCCGTCACCTGCAAGCACCACCGTCCCAAAGTGGGCAGCTGAGGTTCGAAAGCGGACATGCCTCTAATGTCCGGAATGGGTCGAAGCAGACACTGGCGATTGCTCCAAGGGCCGCGCACTCTCCGCA
>JACCSV010000332.1 GCA_013812805.1 Sphingomonas sp.
CCTTGCCGCCGCCCAGCAGCCCGCCAAGCGAACATCCGGCCAGCGACGCGGCCAGCGCGATCGGTCCTGCGAAACGCAACAGCGGTGTCATTGCCTCTTCCTCGGTTTGTAGTCGGGCAGTTGCTCCGCCCCCAGCGCGCCGCCGATCCCCTCCTGCTCGACCCGCTCCGACACCGCTTTGAGCGACTGGGTCAGCTCCCGCATGTCGCGGACCAGGCGGTTGGCTTCGGGCAGGGTCGACTTGGTCAGGTTTTGAACGCCCGGGCGTGCGTCGGCGATCATCGCGTCGAGGTTCTCGGTCGCGCGCTGGACCCCGGCAATGGCTTTGCGCAGGTCCTGCGCAGCCGGACGCCCTTCCTCGGTCACCAGCTGGTTGGTGCTGGCGGCAAGGGTGCTCACTTGCTGCGCCGCGACGCCCGCGTTGCGCATCGCGATGCGAGCATCGGAAATCGCGTCACCGAGCTCGGGAGCGCGATCCGCAAGCACCTGCGTCGTCCGCTCGACATTCTCCAGGATGTCGGCAATCGCGTTCTGGTTATCATCGCTGAGCAATTCGGTGAGGCGCTCGGTCAGCCGCTGAATCCGCTCGATCAATTCCGGGGCGCTGTTGAGAAGCGCTCCAAGCCCACCCGACGAAGACGGGATCACCGGGCAGCCTTCCGGCCCGAGCTGCTGGATCGGCCGAGCGCCCTTCACGGCGCCCTGGAGCTGGATTTCGCTTACCCCGGTAAAGCCGACGCCCTTGATCTGCGCGGTCGTCCCCTGAAGGATCGGAGTGTCTTCCTCGACCTCGATCCGCACCCAGACGAACTCGGGCCGCTGGGGAAGCAGCGAAATGCTTGCGATCTGTCCCACCGGAACGCCCGAAAAGGTAACGTTGGAGCCTCGGGCGAGCCCGCCAACCGCCTGGCCGAAGTAGATGTCGTAGCAGCGGTTCTCTTTGTTCGACAGGCCGCTCAGCCAAACGGTGAACAGCAGCAGCGCCACGAGCATCGCCATCGTCACGGCGCCGACCAGGACAAAATTCGATCGCGTTTCCATCAGGCTTCAACCCGTTTCTTGTCCGCCTCTCCGGCGGATCGGCCCCGCGGCCCGTTGAAATATTCCTGAATCCACGGGTGGTCCGTCGCTAATAATTCCGGAATGGTTCCGACGGCAATCACTCTCTTTTCCGCAATCACGGCTACTCGGTCGCAGATCGCGTAGAGCGTGTCGAGATCGTGGGTGATCAGAAACACCGTCAGATCGAGCTTCTTTTGCAACGACAGGATCAGTTCGTCGAACGATGCCGCCGCAATCGGATCGAGCCCCGCGGTCGGCTCGTCGAGGAACAGCAGTTCGGGATCGAGTGCCAGCGCTCGCGCCAGGCCGGCACGCTTAATCATGCCGCCCGACAATTCCGACGGATATTTCGGCCCGGCGTCGGGCGTGAGCGCGCTCATCGCAATCTTGTAGGAGGCGATTTCGTGGAGCAGCGGCGGCTTGATGAACGGGAAATATTCGCGGATCGGAACTTCGATATTCTCGGCAACGGTGAGCGTCGAGAACAAGGCTCCGTTCTGGAACAATATCCCCCAGCGGCGGCGGATGTTCTTGGCCTCGTCCTCGGGGCGGCCGATCATGTTCTCGCCAAGCACCTCGACTTCCCCGTCGGAAGGAGTCTGCAGGCCGATGATCGAGCGCATCAGCACCGACTTGCCGGTGCCCGAGCCGCCGACGACGCCGAGGATCTCCCCGCGGCGGACCGTCAGGTCGAGGTTGTCGTGGATCACCGCCTCGCCAAAGGCGTTGCGAACGCCCTTGACGGTGATCACGGTCTCATGGTCGTCGTCCGTCATCGCCATCCGATCGAGCTGAAGAAGACCGCGAATACCGCGTCGAGCACGATCACCAGGAAGATCGACTGAACAACCGCGGTCGTGGTGCGAAGGCCGACGGCTTCGCTGTCGCCCTCGACCTGCATGCCCTGAAAGCAGCCGGACAGAGCGATGATGAAGCCGAACACCGGCGCCTTGATCAGGCCGATATACAGATCAGTCATCGGCACTACTTCCTGCAAGAGCTGGATATAGGTCAGCGGCGGAATCCCGATGACCAGCCAGACGAACAGACCGCCGCCGAGCAACGACATCATCATCGCCCAAAAAGCCAATAACGGCATCATGATCACCGTCGCGATCATCCGCGGGATGACCAGCGCTTCGATCGGCGAGACTCCGATCGTCCGCATGGCGTCGATCTCCTCGGTGATCTTCATCGTCCCGATCTGCGCTGCGAAGGCTGAACCCGACCGCCCGGCAACCATGATCGCGGTCATCAGCGTGCCGAGCTCGCGGACCGTGATCCGGCCGATGAGGTTGATTGTGTAGACCTCGGCGCCGAACTGCTCGAGCTGCACCGCGCCCTGCTGGGCGATGACGATGCCGATCAGGAAGGTCATCAGGCCGATGATCCCAAGCGCGCGCACGCCGACCACGTCGAACCGCTGCACCACCGAATTAAAGCGAAAGCGCTTGGGGTGGCGGAACAGGTTGGCAAAGCCGATCAGGGTGGCGCCGAAGAAGCCGAGCAGGCCGACCAGGGTATGCCCGACCTCGACCACCCACTCGCCTAGCTCGCGGGCGAGCCCGGTCAGGCCGCCGACCTTTTCGGGGTGCACCCGGACCGGCTTGTCTGCTTCGGCGACCTGGTCGAGCAGGCTCTGGATCTCGGGGCTGGCGCCGACCACCTTGGCGCTCCGGTCGCGGACGGTGCGATAGACTAGCCAGGCGCCGACGGTGTCCATGCGAGTGACGTCGCTAAGGTCGATGGTCACCGGGTCGGGAAGCGCATCGATTTCGCGTGAGGTGCTTCCGGCGCGGGCGATCGTGATCGCGCCAGCCAGACGACAGGCGCTTTCCCCTTCAGCTTCACGCTCTTCAACAATGGCGGCCATCCGGCGGCAAACTGCGCGAAATCCGCTGTTCCGGCAAGGGCAAGTCGCTCGGCCTACTTTCGTGGCGGGGCCGACGCCCCTAGACACCGCCCCGATGACCACGCCCGATGCTCCACTTTTCGTGCCGGTCGGCACCAACGCGACGCGCCTGTTCGGGCTCGATGCAAGGACCCGCGCCTGCCGCCTCGCCGAGCGGGCGGGGCTCGCCTGCGCCGATGAGGCGCCGCCCGGGCGTGCGGTGCTGCTGGCCAACCTTGCCTACGCGTGGGACCCGGCCTGGCTGAAGATGCTTGCCGGCAAACCGGGCACGCTGATCGCCAGCGAGGGGCGCTCGGTGCTCGCGCACGTCGCCGCCGGGGCTGACGCGGCAGCGGTAACCGCAGCCATGCAAGACCAGGGCAGCAGCGCCATCGACGGCATGACCCAGCTCGATGCCGCCACCGCCGAGGTCGCCTACGCCGATCTCAGGAAGAGGCAGCGGCCGTTCGTTCTGCCGCTGACCGGCGAAACCGCCGACCGCGCCGAGCGCGCTGCCTACGACGCCTCCTACAAGGGCGTCACCGACGCGCTGACGCTCTATTTGTGGCGGCGCCCGGCCTTTTATTTGACCCGCTGGGCGGCGCAGGCGGGGCTTAGCCCCAACGCCGTCACCGCGGTCGGGGCGGTGCTCTGCGTTCTCGCCTTTTTCCTGTTCTGGAACGGCCAGTACTGGCTGGGCACCGTGTCCGGCTTCGCCTTCATGGTGCTCGACACCGTCGATGGAAAGCTGGCGCGCTGCACCGGCACCTCGTCCTGGTGGGGAAATATCTTCGACCATGGCATCGACCTCATCCATCCGCCCTTCTGGTGGTGGGCGTGGCTGCACGGGCTTGGCGCGTACGGCCGTCCGCTGGAAACGGTCTATGCGGCCAACCTGCTGGCGGTGATCGTCGCCGGCTATATCGTCCAGCGCGCGATCGAAGGCCTGTTCATGCGCCGCTTCAAGATGCACATCCACGTCTGGCAGCAGATCGACAGCCAGTTCCGGCTGATCACCGCGCGCCGCAATCCCAACATGGTAATCCTGGTGCTCGCCTTGCTGTTCCAGCGGCCCGACGTCGGGATCGAGCTGCTGGCGCTGTGGACCTTGGTCTCGCTGGTGTTCCACGCGGTCCGGCTGGCCCAGGCCGAAGCCGCATACTACCGTGGCGAACCGGTGGTCACCTGGTTGTCATGAGCCTGGTCACCGCGCTCGTCCTGGCGGGAACCCGGCCGGAAGGCGACCCCTTCGCCGCGACCTTCGGAGTCCGCGCCAAGGCGCTGATTCCGGTGGCGGGCGAACCGATGCTATTGCGACCGGTGCGGGCGCTGCTCGCAAGCCCGCAAGTGAGCGAGGTGGCAGTGCTTGCGCAGCAGCCGGAGCAGTTGGCCGGCATCCTGCCCGATCACCCGGAGCTTTCCGTCCAGCGGTCGCTCGGCACCATCGCCGACACGCTTTCGGGAGTCTGCAACGATCCTGCCACGCGCTGGCCGGTGCTGGTAACGACGGCCGACCACGCGCTGCTGACCCCGGCGATGATCGCCGAGTTCATCGCCGCCGCGCAGGGCGCCGACATCGCCGTCGCCTTTGTCGAGAGCACGGGCTTGCTCGCCCGCTTCCCCGACGCGCAGCGGACCTGGCTGGCGTTCGGTGGCGGACGCTATAGCGGCGCCAACCTGTTCTTCCTCGGCACGCCCGGCGCCGAGCGGGCGATCGCCCAGTGGCGGAGCGTCGAAAGCGACCGCAAGAAGGGGCTGCGCGTGCTTGCCGCGCTTGGCCCGGCGCTGTTCATGGGAGCGGTGCTCAAGCTGCGCTCGCTTCACCAGACCGCCGACGCGCTTGGCCGCAAGCTCGGGATTATCATCCGCGCCGTCGAGATGAGCGACCCGCTGGCGGCGATCGACGTCGACAAGCCAAGCGACCACGCGCTGGTCGAATCGATCATCAGGGACAGCGCATGAGCAAGCGTCAATGAGCGACCTGGCGATCTACGATCTCGACCGCACGATCACTCGCCGCGCCACCTACACGCCATTCCTCATCCACTGCGCAGTCCGAAGGCAGCAATGGCGGCTGCTGTTCGTGCCGGGCGTGGCGCTGGCAATGCTTGCCTACCTGTTGAGGGCGTTCAACCGCGGCAAGCTCAAGGAGATTTGCCAGGCTTTGCTGATCGGCCGCCACATCCACGCCGCCGAACTAAAGCCGCTCGCGGAAAGCTTTGCCGATGCAACGGTGACGGGCAACATCCGCCCCGGCGCCAGGCGCGCCATCGATCGCGACCGGGCACAGGGGCGGCGGCTGGTGCTGGCGACGGCCTCCTACCGGCTCTACGCCAACGAAATCGCCTCCCGCCTCGGCTTCGACGACGTCATCGCCACCGGCTCGGTGATCGGCCTCGACGATCGGGTCGAGGCACGAATCCTCGACGAGAATTGCTATGGCGACGCCAAGAAGAGGATGATCGACAGCTGGGTCGACGCGTCGGGCCTGCTCGGCCGCCACGGCCACGTCCGCTTTTATTCCGACCACGCATCGGACGCGCCGGTGTTCGAATGGGCCGACGAGCCGGTCGCTGTTAACCCGCACGCGAAGTTGGCGCGGCTGGCGGCCGAGCGAGGGTGGCAAGTCGAGGACTGGGACTGAAACTAAAGCCCGTTTATGGCCCATTGCGGACAATTCGCAAGAGCGCCATCCGCGCCTTACCAGAATTGCTCACATGGCGGGGCGATCGGGATCCCCGGTGGGCTGCTGCGACATCTGGAACTGGATCTTTTGCATGTAGGGATCCATCTCCTTGCTGCTCATGAAGCGCTTAATCGCAGCGGCATAATAGGTGCGGGCTTCCTCAGCGGTTCGCTTGCCGGTGGCGACATCGTTCGCAAGGTTGATCGCAAGGAAGTTGGCACCTTCCTTGTCGCACCGGGCCGAGATCTCACCCTTTGTTCGTTCAACAATTACGCTGCCATCATAGCGCGCAAGGTCGTCGTACATTTCGACCGGCGCCTGATAGTTGATTGCCTGTTCCAGGAGGTCCGGGTGGGGCATTGGGAAGTTGTGCTGGATCGGTTCCCGAGAAACCTTCGTCCACTTCCAGGGCCCATTGTCTCTCCACATCAGCATGGAGGCGGTGACTTCCTGTGGCGGCCCGTATTTCTGCATCATATCCGTTGCCGCCATCCGAGAAGCCTCTGGCCACGCAGCAACCATCTGCTCAACCTCTTCGGTGTTCCCAGCCGCTGGCGCCGCCTGAGCAGACGCATCAGCGTTTGT
>JACCSV010000333.1 GCA_013812805.1 Sphingomonas sp.
AGCTTCGCGGCGGCCTCAAGGTCGCGGCGGTAAAGGCGCCGGGCTTCGGCGATCGCCGCAAGGCGATGCTCGAGGATATCGCCATCCTAACCGGCGGCGAGATGATTTCCGAGGACCTCGGCATCAAACTCGAGAACGTCACCGTGCAGATGCTCGGCACTTCCAAGCGCGTCACCATCGACAAGGACAATACGACGCTGGTCGATGGCGCCGGTACGTCGGAGACGATCAAGGCGCGCACCGAGGCGATCCGCCAGCAGATCGAGAACACCACGTCGGACTATGACAAGGAGAAGCTGCAGGAGCGGCTTGCCAAGCTCGCCGGCGGCGTTGCCGTGATCAAGGTCGGCGGAGCGTCCGAGGTCGAGGTCAAGGAGCGCAAGGACCGCGTCGACGACGCTCTCCATGCGACCCGCGCCGCGGTCGAGGAAGGCATCGTCCCGGGCGGCGGCACCGCGCTGCTGTACGCGACCAAGTCGCTGGAAGGCCTCAAGGGTCAGAACGACGACCAGACCCGCGGCATCGATATCGTCCGCAAGGCGCTCTACTCGCCGATCCGCCAGATCGCGCAGAACGCCGGCCATGACGGCGCCGTCATCTCCGGCAAGCTGCTCGAGGGCGACGATGCGACGATGGGCTTCAACGCCCAGACCGAAGTCTACGAAAACCTGGTTTCAGCCGGCGTGATCGACCCGACCAAGGTGGTTCGCACCGCGCTCCAGGACGCAGCCTCGGTCGCGGGACTGCTGATCACCACCGAAGCGGCGGTCAGCGAATTGCCCGAAGACAAGCCGGCAATGCCGATGGGCGGCGGCGGCATGGGCGGAATGGGCGGAATGGACTTTTAAGTCCCGCTCACCGCTTGAGTTGAAAACGGGCCGGGGGAGCAATCCTCCGGCCCTTTTCGTTGGGAGCTGGGATGATGCGAGTTGTTGCGACAATTTGGGCCGCGCTGCTGCTGTGCGGCTGCGCCCAGCAAGTGGCCCAGCTCCCGCCCAGCACGGCCGCTTCGCTTCCAGTCGCGACAGCGGCGCCGGCACCAGTAGCAGCACCGCCTCGCGTTCTCACGCTTCCCGGCGCCATTTGCGAGCAGGCGCGGACTGGCGAAACCATCTTGCGCGTCCAGCTAGCCGCAGACCGGCTGATCTCACGCGTCCAGGCCGATCCCGCCTACGGAGGCGCCTGGTACGAGCATGCGCCCTGCTACCGCATCGTTCTCGGCTTCACGGACGGCCAGCCGCGCCAGTGGGTGATCGATGCGGCTGAGCCCGATTTGCGACCCCATGTCGCCTTCGGCCGAACCAAATTCACACCGGCCGAACGAGAGCAGGCGCGGCTGGAGATCATGTCGGCCATCCCCGCGGCGGGCGCACGGTTGAAAATCTTCGGGTCTTCACTCAACCCCGAAGCGCTCGTAGTCGGGGTCCCAACCGAAGCCGACGCTCAGATCGCGCGGCGGGCGATCCCGGAACGCTATCGCGGCATCACGAGAGTCGAGGTCGGGAACTTCAGGCGGATCCCCGAAAGGCAGAGTGAGAGGGAGACATCACCAGACGCCGACGTGCTCCGGCAGCCAAAGCTGACGATGAACCAGGTTGCCGAACTCCAGCTGCAGGTCATCCCGCTCAACCAGGCGGTGCGCCAAATGCCGGGCTATAGCGAGCTCTACATCGAGAATGAGCCGACCTGGCACGTCGTCGTCGCCTTCACCTCGCCGCCGCCGCCGCGCGAACAGATCGTCAAGCTGGCGCCGCCGGCAATCCGCGACCGAATCATTGTCCGCACAGCCAAGCGCACGCAGGCCGAGATCAAAGCTGCTCTCGATGAACTCGCTTCCGCGCTCCGCGCCACCGGCTTCGAGTGGGGCGGCGGTTATGACGTGAAGACGCAGCGCTTCGAGATCAAGGTCGCCTCGCCGGCGCACGTCGAACGAATACGTTCGGCCGTCCCACCGCGGCTTCGCTCGGACGTCTATGTGATTGTCGGGCCCCTCCCAGTCCCGGAGTGAGCTAGCGCCCGCCCGCCAGCTCGCGCAGCATCATCTCCCAATGCAGCACGTCATCGTACATCGCGCGCACCGGGATTCGCTCGTCGAGGCCGTGGGCGCGTTCGTCGTCGGGGGAAATGCCCCAACTGCCGTCGACTCCGTAGACGGGAATGCCGACCGCGCGGAACCATAAGCCGTCGGTGGCGCCGGTGGTCATCTGCGGGATCACTGGCATGTTTGCGCCGTGGAAGCGGCGCACGGCATTGGTGTAGGCGGTCACCACGTCCTCCCGGAGCGGCGAAGCCGGAGTCGGCGTGCCAAGGAAGCTCGGGTCGGGAATAACCTCGATGCCGGGCCCGGCAAGCCGCTTGAGCAGCGCCTCGACCGCCTTGGGCTCGACCCCGGGCATGATCCGGCAATTGACCGTTGCCCGTGCCATTTGCGGCAGCGCGTTGTCGGCGTGGCCCGCTTCGAGCATTGTCGGAACGC
>JACCSV010000012.1 GCA_013812805.1 Sphingomonas sp.
CGACGATCATCCAGGTGGCGATACCGGCGATGACGAACTCGAGCGCCAGGCGCAGCTTGCCGGGAATCCCGGCGTGGTGAGATTTGCGGATCTTGTCGTAATCGTCGAGGAATCCGATCAGCCCGAAGCCGGCGGTGACCAGCAGGCACGCCCACACGTAAGGGTTCGACAAGTCCATCCACAGCAGGGTCGAAAGGCCGACGGAGATCAGGATCAGCAGCCCGCCCATGGTTGGCGTGCCCCGCTTGGCGAGGTGGGTTTGCGGGCCGTCGGCACGGATCGGCTGGCCCTTGCCCTGGCGGACCCGGAGGTAGGAGATCATCCACGGCCCGAGCAGCAGGCCGATCAGAAGCGCGGTGGCGGTGGCAGCGCCGGCGCGAAAACTGATGTAGCGGATGAGGTTGAGGATTCCCGGGAAGTCCAGCTCCTGGGCGATCAGGTAGAGCATAAGGCAGGCTCCCTGGTCAGCCGCTCGACGACCCGCGACAGCCCCACCGAATTGGACGCCTTGACCAGCACCGCATCGCCCGGCTGAAGCATCCGCAGCACCCGGTCCGCCGCATCGTCCGCATCGACGGCGCGAGTGACGTGGATGCCGTTGCTCAAAGCATTTTCGAGCGGGCGAATCTCC
This sequence comes from Sphingomonas sp., assembly GCA_013812805.1. Taxonomy (GTDB): domain Bacteria; phylum Pseudomonadota; class Alphaproteobacteria; order Sphingomonadales; family Sphingomonadaceae; genus Sphingomicrobium. The sequence continues at coordinate 632 of JACCSV010000012.1, forward strand.
TCCCCGACCAGCACCAGCTCGTCGATCTGCGCCTCCACCAGCGACGGCGCCAGGCCGGCGTGGAGCTCGGCGCTATGCTGGCCGAGCTCACGCATCGGCCCAAGCACCGCGATCCGCCGCTCGACACCGCGCTCGGATCCGAGGCTGCGGATCGTCGCCGCCATCGATGCCGGATTGGCATTGTAACTCTCGTCGATCACCAGTGCTTGGCCGCCGGCAAGGGCGACGACATGCCGCTCGCCCCGGCCTTTCAAGCCGGTGAAATCTGCAAGCGCGAGCGCGGCGATTCCGACATCGGCGCCGACTGCCTCTACCGCGGCAAGCACCGCGAGCGCGTTCGACACCCAATGGTCGCCATGCTGGGAGATGGTGAAGGTCATCTCGCGCTCTAGCAGCGCCCCGGTGATCAGGCTTCCACCCTGATCGGCTCGAACCGCGTGGAGAGCGTGGATATCGGCATCGCCGGTGCCGAAGGTTACGATCTGGTCGGCAGAGCGGCGAGCCGCCTTCACCAGCCGGTCACGCTGGGGGGTATCGTTGGGGATGATGGCAATTCCGTCCGGCTCCAACCCTTCGAAGACCTCGCCCTTGGCGTCGGCGATGGCCTCCAGGGAGCCGAGATTCTCGATGTGCGCTGGAGCGATGGCGGTGATTACGGCGACGTGCGGCCGCACCATCCGCGTCAGCGCGGCGATCTCGCCGGCATTGTTCATGCCCATTTCCAGCACCGCAAACTCGCAGTCACGCGGCATTCGGGCGAGGCTGAGCGGCACGCCGGTGTGGTTGTTGTAGCTCTTGACCGAGCGGTGGACTTTGCCCGGCCGGCAGCGCTCCAGTGCCGCGGCTAGTGCCTCCTTGGTGCTGGTCTTGCCGACCGAGCCGGTTATTCCGATCACCCGCGCCCCGCACCGCTCGCGGCCGGCGCGGCCGAGGGCTTCGAGCGCGCGGGCGGTGTTTTCGGCGAGGACGTGCGGGCCATCGACCGGCTGCGAGACGACAACGCCAGCAGCGCCGGCGGCGAGCGCCCGCTCAACGAACTGATGCCCGTCGTGGACGCTTCCGGGCATCGCCACGAACAGATCGCCGGAGCCAACTTCGCGGCTGTCGAAAGTGACGCCTGTCGCTTCAAAGCTGCCGTTGGCAGTCCCGCCTGTGGCGGTAGCGATTTCCTGACTGGTCCAGAGAGCGCTCAAAGTCGCCCCCCAATTCGTTCGTCCTGAGCGGAGCGCGAAGCGCGCAGTCGAAGGGCGCCTCGCACGGACGCAGTGCCCGCGCCCTTCGACAAGCTCAGGACGAACACAGTGTGGCGGCCCGCACCGCTCACGCCGCGCACTCGCGGGCGACCAGCGCGTCGTCGAACGGGAGCACCCGCTGCGCCTTGCCTGCGCCGATGATCTGGCCGGTCTCGTGGCCCTTGCCGGCGAGCAGGATGATGTCGCCGCTTGCGGCCATTTCGATGGCCAGCGCAATCGCTTCCTTGCGCCCCGCGACCTCGGTCGCACCCGGCGCACTGGCGAGAATATCGCGGCGAATGGTGGCGGAATCCTCGCCGCGCGGGTTGTCGTCGGTGACGATCACCACGTCCGACAGGCGCGCCGCCGCCTCGCCCATCGGCGCGCGCTTGCCCTGGTCGCGGTCGCCGCCGGCGCCGAACACGGTGATCAGCTTGCCCTCGACGTGCGGGCGAAGCGCGGCGATCGCCGCTTCAAGCGCGTCGGGCGTATGCGCGTAATCGACATAGACCGGCGCTCCGGCGCGGCTGATCACCGCCCGCTCTAGCCGCCCGCGGACCGGCGCGACCCGGCCCATCGCCGAGAAGGTGCTCGCCCACTCGCCGCC
>JACCSV010000050.1 GCA_013812805.1 Sphingomonas sp.
AGCGGCGACTTGGCTGCCGATGCGCCCGCTGAAGGCAGAGGTCCCCTTGCGGTTGAAATCACCTTCAAGCCCGTGGCCGACCGCTTCGTGCAGCAGCACGCCGCACCAGCCGGGGCCAAGCACCACCGGCATTTCCCCCGCCGGCGCCGCGACCGAGCCGAGGTTGGTCAGCGCCTGGGCGAGCGCCTCGTCAATCGCCTGGTTCCACACCGCGGGGTCGAACAAACGGTCGTAAAGGTAGCGGCCGCCCATCCCGTAGCTGCCGACCTCCCGGCGGTCGCCGTCGGCAGCGACGATCTGCACGCCCATCCGGACCAGCGGGCGGACGTCCGAGGCGGTAAAGCCGTCGCCGCGGATGATCTCGATCGCTCGCCAGCTTGCCGTCAGTCCGACGCTGACCTGAGCGACGCGCGGATCGCGGGCGCGGGCGGCGGCGTCGATCTGCTGGCACAGCGCCACCTTGTCGGCGAAGGGCACCTGGGCCAGCGGGCTGTCGGAACCGTACATCGACTGATTGGTGCGCGCCGGCGGCGGTGAAGACGCGCCTGTTGCCGGGTCGAGCAGCTTGAGCGTCGCTGCGGCACGGTCGATCGCCGCGGCGCTGATCTCGTTGGCGTGCGAGAATGCGGTAGTCTCGCCGCTCACGCCGCGGAGCCCGAAGCCGGAATCGGTGCTGTAGTCCGCCGTCTTCAGCCGGCCATCATCGAAGCCGAACGCTTCATTGGCGCGATATTCGAGGTACAGCTCGCCATCGTCGCAGCTGGCAAGATGTTTCGCAGCGAGCCGCCGGGCATCGTCGCGGTCGAGCATGCCGGGGCGGTAGAGGAAATCGCGCGGATCGCCGGTCATGGCAAAGCGGTGTCCGCTGGTCCCCCTTCGAGAATGAAGCGTCGGTCGCAATAACCGCATTCGACCATACCCGCCTGCGGATCGATACGCAGAAACACGCGAGGGTGCCCGAGTTCCGCCGACACCGCGCCCGAGCCATCGCAGGCGACCTTCGTCGTCGATACCTTGAACACTTCGGGCGGCGGAGGCGCGGTCACCTTTCGCACTTAGGGTTGCCGCGCACCGGCGACAAGCGGCCCGATCGAGTCTGGCTGCTTTCGCGCGGTGCGCCTCGCCGCTATGCGCCCCCCGATGGATGACAACGAGCCAGCAATCCGGATCGAGTCCTTGTCGAAGATCTACTCGGCCAAGGGAGGAGAGCCCAAACTTGCCCTGGACGCCGTCAGCTTCGACGTTCCGCGCGGGCAGATCTTCGGCCTGCTTGGCCCCAACGGTGCGGGCAAGTCGACGCTGATCAACGTGCTTGCCGGGCTGGTGATGAAGACCGGCGGACGGGCGGTCGTGTGGGGTTTCGACATCGACCGCCACCCGCGTAACGCCAAGCGGTCGATCGGGATCGTGCCGCAGGAAATCCTGTTCGACCCGTTCTTCACTCCGGCCGAAGCGCTGGAGATCCAGGCCGGGCTCTACGGCATCCCCAAGGCGCAGCGGAAGACCGACGAGCTGCTTGCAGCGATGCACCTCGGCGACAAGGCCGATGCCTATTCGCGCACCTTGTCGGGGGGCATGAAGCGGCGCCTGCTGGTTGCTAAGGCGATGGTCCATTCGCCCCCCATCCTGGTGCTCGACGAACCGACCGCGGGCGTCGACATCGAACTGCGCAAACAGCTGTGGAGCTATGTCCGCTCGTTGAACGAGCAGGGGGTGACCATCGTCCTCACCACCCACTACCTCGAGGAAGCCGAGCAATTGTGCGACCGCATCGCGATCATCAACCACGGGCGGGTGATCGCCAACGAACCGACGCAGAGCCTGATCGCCAAGGCGCAGGAGAAGTCCGTGGTCGTAACCTTCGACCAGGACATCGCCACCGTTCCGGTAAACGACTGTTTCCAAAACATCGCGCTGGTCGACGAACGCACTCTCGAGATCATTTACCGCAAGGACCAGGTCAACGCAGGGGAAGTGCTGACGGCGCTGGCACGGGACGGGCTCGCGATCATCGATGTCAAGACCCGCGAGCCCGATCTTGAAGACGTCTTTCTAAGCCTGGTCAGCGACGACCGGTGAACGTCGACGTCCTGATCATCGGCTCGGGAGCTGCGGGGCTCACCGCCGCGCTCAATCTCGCGCCCGAGCTCAAGGTGGCGGTGATTTCCAAAGGGGCGCTCGGCGAGGGCGCGACCGGCTGGGCACAGGGCGGCATTGCCGCCGTGCTTGAGGAAGGCGACACCTTCGACGCCCACATCAGCGACACGATGATTGCCGGCGCCGGCCTCAACGACGAGCAGGTGGTCAAGCATGTTGTGGCTGGGGCGCCTGCAGCGATCGCCCGCCTCGCCGAGCTCGGCGTCCCGTTCGCGACCGAAGGCGGGGCTTTGCACCTGACTCGCGAAGGCGGCCACAGCCACCGACGCATTGTCCACGTCGCCGATGCCACCGGCCGTGCAGTCCAGCAGGCGCTGGAGGCGGCGGTCGCCAAGCACCCCAATATCACGCTGTTGCCAGACATGGTCGCGATCGACCTGATCACCGGCCGCCACGCCGCCGACTTTTCGACCAGTGGCCAGGTGCACGGGCTTTACGCCTACAACCGCCGCACCCGACGGGTCGAGGCGCTGGCAGCCCGCGCCACCATCCTCGCCACCGGCGGCGCCGGACGCGCCTACCTTTATTCGACCGCTCCGCGGGGAGCGACCGGCGACGGCATCGCCATGGCGTGGCGTGCCGGCTGCCGGGTGTCGAACATGGAGTTCATGCAGTTCCACCCGACCTGCCTCTACAACCTGGAGGTCAAGAACTTCCTGATCACCGAGGCGGTTCGCGGCGAGGGCGGGCACTTGAAGCTTCCGCCGGGAGTCGACGGCGGCGGCGAGCGGTTCATGCCGCGCTTCGACCAGCGCGCCGAGCTGGCGCCGCGCGACATCGTCGCCCGCGCCATCGATCATGAGATCAAGCGGCTTGGCCTCGATTACGTCCACCTCGACATCTCGCACCGTGAGCCGGACTTCGTGCGCGGCCACTTTCCCAACATCTTTGAGAAGCTGCTCCGGCTGGGCATCGACATCACCAAGGAGCCGATCCCGGTGGTCCCGGCGCAGCATTATACCTGCGGCGGGGTAGTCGTGGACCTGGCCGGCCGGACCGATGCGCCCGGCCTTTACGCCGCCGGCGAAGTCACGCAGTCGGGGCTTCACGGCGCCAACCGGCTGGCCTCCAACAGCCTGCTCGAATGTCTGGTGTTCGGCGAAGCGGCCGCCCGCGACATCCTCGCCTCCTGGACCGACCTGCCAATGCCGCCGCCGATCCGCGACTGGGACGAAAGCCGAGTCACCGACAGCGACGAGGAAGTGGTGATTGCCCAGATCTGGGGCGAAATCCGCCGCTTCATGTGGAATTTCGTCGGCATCGTCCGGACCACCAAGCGCCTCGAGCGGGCCAAGCGCCGGATCGACATGCTTCGCCAGGAAGTCGCCGATTATTACCGCAACTTCCGCGTGACGCCCGACCTGATCGAGCTTCGCAACCTGGTCGAGGTCGCCGACCTCATCGTCCGCTGCGCACTCAGCCGGCAGGAAAGCCGGGGATTGCACTTTACGCTCGATTTTCCGGACACGGCGCAGGCCGCGCGCGATACGATCCTCGTGCCCTGATTACCCTGGCGGATGACGGGGGAGCATGTCGTGGCTTACTGATCTGCGATCTCGCGAAACGTCGTCGGATCGACCCCGTGAATGCTTCGGAAAGTCCGCGAGAACTGGCTTCGGCTGGAATAGCCGACCGCCGCTGCCAGGCATTTGATCGACATCTCCGAACTGCGCAGCAGCCGCGCCGCCGAATGCATCCGGACATATTGGACAAATTGCATCGGGGTCTGGTTGTACCGCTCGGCAAATCGCGTGGCGAAGCCGGAGCGGCTCATGCCGGCGGCAGCGGCGAGCGAAGCCACGGTGTAAGCGCGCTCAGGCTGCGCGACGACTTCTGCGACAGCCCGCAGGAGTCGAGAATCGCCGAGCCGGGCGAGCAACGGCGATTCCGCGCCTTGTTCCTCCAGATGCTGTCGCAGCAGCAGGATGATGATCTGCTTCATCAGGCACTCGGCGTAAACCAGGCTCCCAAGGCCGGGGTCGGAGAGCTCTTGCTGGAGCAGCGTAAAGCTTGCGGAATAGTGTTCGGCATTGTCTACATCGAGAATCAGGGGGCCGCTGAGCTGGCTGATCAGATCGTCGAAGGCCCCCAGCTGCACGGCTACCGACGCACACCCGATAAGAAGGTCAATGCTCGATCTTCGGGCACGGAAAGATAGGAGGCCGGCACTATGCAGGACGCAGCTATCCTCTGCCGACGCCTCGTTCGTGACTGCCCCCTGCCCGGTGATGCTTTTCGCCGTGCCCGGTGGGACGACGACGATGCTGCCGCGCCGAAGTGGCGTCCGGGTTTCGCCGACCTCCAGAAACCCCCCGCCGCCGATAACGAAATGGAGAAGCACCGAGTCGAGTGGACCGGTCTTGAGCCGCCAACCTTCGCCGATCTGGCAAACCGCGAATGCGGTCAGCCGCACTTCCAGCGCCCTGACGAGCGCCTCGATCGGTCTCGACGCGAGTTCCTCGATGCTGGTCGCGGCGATTGTTGCCATTTCGCACCGTAACACAACAAATGCCGTAATCGGGGGATTTTTGGACGGTTGGGCACCATTCTTGGACGCCAGCCATTGTTCCGGCGCATCCATTCGCTGCCACTCGCCGTAGCTTTATGAAACTAAACAGCTTCGCGCGAGGGCGAGGATAACGATGCTGCAATACGCGAGTTTCGGGCGAGGCGATTGCGACGATCCGTTATTTACGGGCGAGATCGCCAATCCGCTGGTCGCAAAACTTCAGCGGTTCGTGAGCTTGGGCGCCGAGGAAATCGCTTCGATCACGGCCCTAAGTCGGAGCGGACAGAAATTTCCGGCCAACCATGTGATCATCGAGGAGGGCAGTCGCCCCGATCATGTTTGCATAATCCTCCACGGCTTCGCCTACCGGTACAAAATCTTGACCGGCGGGCGCCGGCAAATCCTCGGCTACCTGGTGCCTGGCGACCTGTGCGACGCCCACTTCGCGGTATTCGATCAGCTGGACCACAGCATTGCGACGCTAGGCGATGCCGAAGTGGTCAGAATTCCGATCCAGGAGCTCCTTGATCTGCTTGCTCGCCATCCCGCGATCGAACGCGGGCTGTCGCTCGCTGCGCTCGTCGACCGCTCGATCCTTCACGAATGGTTGCTCAACATCGGACAGCGCAACGCCTATCAGAAGCTCAGCCACTTCCTTTGCGAGTTGTCGGTGAGGCTGAAGGCGATTGGCTATGTCAGCGCCGACGGAACGCTGGAGCTCCCTCTTAATCAGGCGGCGCTGGCGGATACTACTGGCCTCACCCTCGTTCATATCAATCGGACGCTGCAACGGATGCGCGCGGAATCGCTAATTGCGCTGCGCGGCCGCAGGCTGACGATCTTGGATTTGGAGCGGCTGGCCGCGGTCGCCGGGTTCGAGGTTGGGTATCTTTCGCCACCGGTGCCTGCCAGCTAAAGGCGAGCACAGGGGGCACGACACGCAGGCACGACGACAGCGAGGCGCCAATCAGGCCATGGTCCACATTGCGAACATCCCGCGCCCCCAGCGTGCCGCAGCGTTGATGATCGTGATCCTGATGCACGCCCTGCTTCTTCTCTTCTTTTTCATAACGCGCTGGCAGGCGCCGGCTCCGGCGCAAACGCCCGGCGCTCTGACCGTCGTGTCGGTCGCTGATCAGTCAGCGGCAACCCTGCCCCCGCCGCCCAAGCTGCCAAGCAAGGTCGTCTTGGAAGATGTGGTCGAGCTCGCCGAGATTGCGCTTGCCGCGGAAGCGAATCCGAACGGCGCTGCTGCAAGCGCAAGCGCCTGCCCGACGCTCGAAGTCGTCTCGAAGGCGCTCCTGAGCGACCCGCTTACCGTCGCCGCAGTGCGCCAGGCACCCCCCGAAACTCGCTCGATCGCGGAGGCGATCGTGATTTGGAACAGCGGATGGAGCCCGGCCACAGCCACTATCGGAGCGCCTTTGGAGCGGGTCCGTGTCAACGTCAGCCAAAGCCTGGAGTCGATCGACGAAGCCTGTCTCGACGAGCCGGTCGCCGGTCCACGGCTAGTCCCAATTCCAGCCGGGGAGGGGACCATGTTCCTGGTTTTCGGCTCCGGGAGCTGGACTTGGCGGCAACTCATTCTCGATCCCCAGCCGATGATGCTGGCCGGGCCCGAAGCCTTCGCCACCCGGAATTCCGCCCCGGCGCCTGCGATTCGGTGGCCATGGAATTGACCCTGCCGCCAGTTGCCGAGCCGGATCCGGCCCTTGCGCCGGCTGATGTTCCGGGTTCGGGAGTGTTGGGACGCCCGTCCGACGGCGGCTCAGGGCCAGCGATTGGAGCGCTCCTTGCGCCGGTTGGAGGCTGTGCGATCGCGCGCAGGCTCGCCAATTTCGGCGACCTGGGCAGCGAGGAGATCGCCGCACTCCAACGGCTGTCCCACAACCGAAAGACGTTCGCAGCCGGCGAAACTCTGGTGAGGCAGGGCAGCAAACCCTTCGCTGTCTTCCTCATCCTCAAGGGCGTCGCCTACCGGTACAAATATCTCGCCAACGGCAAGCGACAGATTTTCGGCTACCTGCTGACCGGCGACGTGTGTGATGCCCACTTCATTCTGTCGAGGCAGAGCGATCATGACATCGGGCTTCTGACCCAGACCGAGGTCGCGATGGTTCCGATGCATGAACTGACCGCCGTCCTGGCCGAATATCCAGGCATCCGGGATGCCCTGTCGAAGATGACGCTCGTCGAAGACGCGGTCCTGCGCGAGTGGCTGCTGAATGTCGGGCAGCGCAGTGCGCCGCAAAAGCTTGCACACTTCATCTGCGAAATTTCCGAGCGCTTGCTGGCCGTCGGTTCCGTCAATCCCGACGGGTCATTCGACGTGCCGCTAACGCAATCGGACGTCGCCGACACCATGGGATTGACCGTGGTGCACGTCAGCCGCTGTTTGCAGAAATTCCGGCTCGAGGGGCTCGCAGACTGGTCCCGGCACCAACTGACGATCCTGGATCGTCCACGGCTGCAGCGGGTCGCGGGCTTCGACGCGGGATATTTGCATTTCAGGGGGCCGCACGCGCCATCCGTCGATCCGGCCTATGTCTAGCTAGACTGGGACGGCCCCGCGGCGGCGACGTTCGCGCGAGGATCGAACTTGATTTCGGTTACTAGCCGAGCGCCTTCTTCGTGGCCCAGCTGCACGAACACGTCGACCGTCGCCTTGATATAATCGACCAGCTCGGCGCGGCCCAGCTCGGTCCCGGCCGACATCGACATCATCGCCAGCTGCTCGATCGCTCCAGCCGGGGAATTGGCATGCACGGTCGTGATCGAGCCGGGGTGACCGGTGCCGACGGCGCGAAGCCAGCTGATCGCCTCGGCGCCGCGCACCTCACCCATGATGATTCGGTCGGGGCGCAGGCGAAGCGCCGCTTCGACCAGCTCGGCCGGACTGACCGAGGCTTCCCCAAGCTTTCCGCGGACTGCAACCAGTCCCACCGCATTCTGGTGATGCAACTGGATTTCCGGGGTGTCCTCGATCAGGACGAACCGTTCGTTGGCCGGCGCTTCCTTCAGCAAGGCGTTGAGAAAAGTGGTTTTGCCGGTCCCGGTGCCGCCGGAAATGACCATCGTCTTGCGGCGTTGAACGGCGGCGGACAGGAACTCGAGGGTGTTGCCCGAGGCCAGGAGCGCAGCCAGCGCCGCATCGGTCGCTTCACGGGCTCGCGCTGCTTCGCCGACTTGCGCGAAGGCGCCGGCAGCCAGGTAATCGGTCAGCCGCAGATCGGGCATGCTGTGCTTGCGGATGGCGACGATCACATTGCCGCGGGTCGCGGGCGGCGCGCAGATCTGGACTCGTGCACCGTCGGGCAAGGTGGCGGCGAGCAGCGGATGCTCGCGGTTGATGCCCTGGTCCGATGCCGCCGCGATCTGCCGAGCCAGCCGCCACAGCGACGCATCGTCAAGCGCGCTGTTCTCGTGCCTCTCGATCCCCGCCGCCGTTTCGAGCCACAGCTCGCCTGGCCGGTTGATGTAAAGATCGGTGACATCGCCGCGGGACAAGGACGCCGCGAGCGGCGCCAGGAAGGCATCGAGGTAAACGCGCTGCGCGGAAATCATCGAGCCGGGCCAACCCGCGAGAAATCGAGGTCCCGAGCAACGAAAATGCGGACCCGGGCGCCCTGGCGGGTGGTGATGGTCGGCGGGATGTCCTCGCTCCGCGACGCCTGGCTGGCGAGGCTGGCGGCCTCGCCGGCGGTGCCGACGATGATCGTCGAGCCACCGGCAAGCGAGGCGGCGGCTGCATTGATCCCGCCGGTCAGCACGGACGTCAGGATCGCTCCGCCGAAGCGCTGGAGGAAGTGGCGATTGACCTTGCCGCCGACGCCACCGCGGCCAAGCTCGTCGACTGCGGGCGAAGCCAGGTCGACCGAGACGCCGTCGGGCCGGATCAACCGCGTCCACAGAACAAACACTCGCGAAGCGCCTTGCGCCACACCCGACTTGTACTGCCCGATCAGGCGGGTGCCGGCGGGGATCAGCACGGCGGAGCCGTCGAAGCTGTAGACATCGCGCTGGGTTATTGCCCGCACGTAGCCCGGAAGGTCGGAATTCAACGCCGTTTCCATGACCGCGCCGATGATCGCGCCTTGCGGTACCAACCGGTCAAGGCCGGTCATCCGCTGGGCGCGGGCGATCTCGACGTCTTCACCGCCAATCCGTGCCGCGAAACGTTCCGTGTCGGACAGGTTGCGGTCGGCGGTCGAGGCCTGCCCGGACACCCGCACGCCGCCATCCGTGACCACGGTAGTGGTGCCCGGTTGCCCCGCCCCTTGCGGAGGATTTGCCTGTGCAAGGTCGACCACCAGCGCCGGAGCGCGCATTCGCTCATTGGCTCGATCGGCAGGCGCGACCGGCGGGCCAGTAACCGGCGCCGGCATGACATATCCGCCACCGCCGCCGCCGCCGCTGCCGACAACGGGTTGCGTCGGCACCAGCGTGACCGGGCCGCTGTTGGGGATGAAGAACGGCTGGACTGCAGGAGCAACGCCCGGAGCCTGGGCTGTGGCCAACGGCGCCGGCGCCGGAGCCGTCGTCGCGGCCAGCGGCGGCAGAGCCGTACCGTCCTGCGCGTTCGCAGCCCGTGCTTCGGACAGCCACAGGAAAATTCCCAGCCCGAGTATCCCGAGCAGGACCGCCATCCACACCATCGACGTGGCGCGGGGGGCCTTGGCGACCGCCGGCCGATTGACGAGCAATACCTCGCTCATTTTCTTTCCCTGATCCCGTACCTGACCGTCGCGACCTGTTCGCCGCTGCGAAGCGTGAAGATACCGCTGGTCTGCTGAACAATTACCACACGGCCGCGGATCACCGAGTTGACCAGCGATTCGCTCTTGCTCGGAACGCCTGCGAAAATCGCCGGAATGACGTTCTGGGGCGGAAATTCGAAATAGGTCATCAACCCGTCGTCCCAGACCCGCGACGGGCGCAGCGACTGGTCGCCGGCCAGCGTGTAGGCAAAGTTGAGCGGGCGCGGTGGCGGCGGCAACGGCTCCTCGATGACCTCGACGATCTCGCGGGGATATTCGAACCGCACCACCCAGGGCGTGGTTCGCAGCCGAGGCGCGGTTTCGAGCGAGAAGGAATAGCGCCGCTTGTCGGTGACCACGGTCATGTTCGTCGACGCATTCTTGATCAGCGGTTTGAGAAACAGGTTGCGCGCCTTCTTGTTGGGCGTCACCTGCCACGCAAGCGCGTCGCCGATCGAGACATTCTCGATGCGCTCGTCGGAACCGAACTCGAGCATGATCTGCCAGCCGAGCGCGCCGCGCAGCAGCACCACCTCGTCGGGGCTGTAGAGCACCGACTGGATATGCGGGTCGACCGGCCCGGGCTCCGGCTCGCGGGCTGCGACTAGCAGCAGGAACAGAAGGGGAAGCATCCGTTTCATCAGATCACCCCGTCGGCGTCGGTTCGATAGCGGGTGACCTGGAAGCCCAAGGGATTGTCGTAGCGGTCGGCCTGTCGCAGCGGCCGGCCGTTGAATCCGAAGCTGATCGCGGCGACGTAGTTCGTCGACTGGCCGGTCCCGGCGCCCTCCGCGACCCGGGTGGCGGTGTAGCGGACCAGCGCGGCGCCGTCCGCGATCAGCGACACGCTGCGGATATCGATCGACACGGTATCGCCGCGATTGAGCGCATTGAGCGGGCTTGCCGGGTTGGAAGCGGCCATCTGCGCGACATAAGCGGAGCGGACCGGCGGCGAGGACATCACCTGGACGCGGCGATATTGCTGGGCGAGGTCGGTGGAATCGAAGGTTTCCCGGGCGATCACATATCCAGCGAGCTGGGCCTGAATTACCGCTTCGTTCTGAGTCAACGAGCCGCCTTCGAGCGAGGTCGCCGCCTCGACCGCGCCGGTCTGGCGATCAACCGTCAGTACGTAGGGCTCCACCGACTTGAGCGGCACCAGCAGCAGCAAGGTCAGCGCCAGGAGCAAGGCGACCAGGCCCGCAGCCGCCGCGACCCGCCAGGCGATGCGCGTCTGGCGCGCGGTCGCCTTGAGCTGCCCGTCGGCCCAGGTTCGCGCCGAGGCGAAATATGCGTCACGTTCACTCATGCGTCTCTCCGGCTAGCCGCGCGCGAACGGCGTGACGGAGCCCGCATCCTCGCAGATTGTCGTTGCAGGGGCACCACCGCGCCACTGCTGGTGGTGCCGGCGACCGCGTCGCGTCCGTCGCGAGCGGTGGTGCTGGCTCGCGGCCTCCCCAGGGAAGCCGTTCGCTGCGGACTTGCCGACGCTTCGCGGCGGGCGATGCTTTCAAGCACTCGGCTGACTCCGGGCGACGGCGCTGGACCGGCAAGCAGCAGCTGCCGTTCGGTCATGCTGGTGCGATCGGTCACGACTTGCGTTTGCACCTGCGGAGCGGGTCGCGCCCACGAAAGTCGAACGCCGCGCCCGATCCGAGCGCCTGCGCGGACGGCGATGACCATGGCGATCGCGAACACGATCGCCACCAGGCCGATCGGCATCACCGACGCGGTTTCGTAATTCTCGGCGGCTTGTTCAGCGAGGAGGCGCGCGATCATCGGCCCGAGTATGGCGAACTCGACGGCCGCAACGATCAGCACGAACAGTGGGGCGAGCGCCGCCGCTGCCATCACCCCAAGCCAGCCCTGCGCCATTCCGCGCGTCGAATCGAATAGGATCAGCCCCGCCATTGCCGGCGCGATCGCGAGCAGGATTGCGAGCACCACCCGCATCGCCACCAGCAGCCCGACGGTCGACAGGGTCAACAGCACGGCCGACAGGTTGAGGGTCATCGCCGCCGCCGCCGGTCCGCCGACAAGCGGGGATGCAATACCTGCTCGTGACCGGTAGCCGACTGTCGCCTGGGCAAGGTCGTCGATCGCCTGTTGCAGGCTTTCGAGCGGAGGCGGAGCGCCGATCCCGACCAGCATTTCGCTTGCGATCTGGGTAGGTGCGCGGGCGAGGCCATCGTAAGCCAGCGCCTGCCAGGCTTCCCATGAACCGGCGACAACAAGCACGACTCCGATCTTGACCGTCAGCCGGACCGCATCCGACAGGACGATGCCTCGTCCAAGCAGCAGGCGGTACCCAAAGAAGGCGACCGCGATCGCCATCAGTCCGGTCAGCGCCACCGAAACCGTGCCGCCCGGCTGTGCGAGTGCCGCATAACCGCGTTCGACCAGGCCCACCGCCTGGCAGTCGGTATCGGCCAGCAGCCGCGCTGCAAATTCTCCGCTCGCAGGACTGCAGAAGTTCGCGCTCATGCGACCTCCAGCAAGCGCGGCAGCCACGCATCGGGAGAATCGCCGACCTCGCCGCGAATAGTGTCGAGCAGTCGGACCGTGCGCTCACGCCCGGACAGCACGGTCAGCAGGTCGGGCTCCGATGCCAGGTTCAGCCGAACGACGACGCTGTCGGCGCCATGCTTGACCAGGAACGCCCGCGCCGTTTCGGGGATCGTTCGAACCAGCTCATATTCGTGCTGTGTCAGCCCGAAACCATCGATGTAATCGCCCGCCTGCGCGGAAGCATTGGCGAGGAATATCTGAGTTCCTGCCTGTTCGATGATCGCCGAGGAGATCTTGCTTTCGAGCGCATCCGACGCGGACTGAGTGGCGAACCCGACGATCCCGCCGCGTTTCCGGATGGTCTTCTCCCAGTCGCGAATGCGGGCGACAAAGACTTCGTCGTCAAGCGCCTTCCAGCCCTCGTCGACGACAATGATCGTCGGCTTTCCATCGAGGCGCTCCTCGACGCGATGGAACAGATATAGCATCGTTGGCGAGCGCAAAGCCGGCTGATCGAGAATCGCCGTCATGTCGAAACCGATCGTCTCGGCGTCTAGCTCGAGGCCATCCACCTCATTGTCGAACAGCCACGCATGCTCGCCGCCCGAATGCCAGGGCGCGAGGCGGGCGGCGAGGTCGTTGCCCGAAGCCCGGCCGCGCCCGCGGAACAGCTCGACGACAAAACGCAGCCGGCGGTGCTCGGCCGGGCCGGCAAAGGATGCGTCGATGGCATCGGCGATCCAGCCCGCCTCCTCGACCGTCGGCGGCTCGCCCTCGCCCGTGGCGAGCTTGGCGACCCAGTCCGACAGGAAGCGCCGATTGGCCGGCGTGTCAGGCAGAGCCAGCGGATTGAGCCGCGTTGGCAGCCCCGGGCGAAGCGTGTCGTAGACGCCGCCAATGGCGCGAAGGAAGATTTCCGCGCCGCGATCCTTGTCGAAGAAAATGACCCGCGGCGAAAACCGCCGCGCCTGGGCAAGCAGGAAACCGAGAACCACGGTCTTGCCCGACCCCGATGGCCCGATGATCGTGAAGTTGCCAAGATCGCCGCGGTGGAAATTGAAGAAATAGGGGCCCGCCGATGTCGTCTCGAACAGCGCGACGGCGTCGCCCCAGAAGTTGCCGGACGCCTGGCCGACGGGAAAATTGTGCGCGCTCGCGAATCCGGCGAAATTGGCCGAGGAAACCAGTGCGCGGCGGGCAATGTAGCTGAAGTTGCCGGGGAACTGCGCCCAGAACGCGGCTTCAAGGCCAAGTTCCTCGCGGACCGCGACGAAGCCGGCATCGGACAACGTCGCCTGGACCTCGCCGAGCGTAACGTCGAGTTCCTCCAAGGTGGCAGCTTTGAGCATCACCGTCAGATGATGCTCTCCGAACAGCGAGCGGCCTGCCGAGACTTCGTCCTTGGCCTGCCCCAGTTCCGAACGAAGCGACACCGCGGCATCGTCGGCGGAACGCATCCGCCGCATGGCAAGATCGATGCGTTCGAGGGCCGGCCCGCGATCCACCACCGCGAAGCTCTGCGTGATCACCATTTCGAACGGGAGACGGTAGAGATCGTCGAGCATCCCCGGGCCGGTTTCCGCCGGATAATCCTTGATCGAGAGGATCGCGGCAACCTCGGGCTCGCCGCCGTCGACCGGCCCGAACTCGATCGCGTCGGCCCCGAAGCTCAGGCGCCGTCGGGCAATGACGTCGGCCAGTTCGCCTTGCGGGAGCAAGGTCGGTGAGGTCGTCCCGTTAAGCAGGGTCGCCAGGAACTCCAGAGGCTCAGACGCCAGGCCCGCTCGCAGATCATAGGTGCCCAGCAGCTGTGGGCCGTAGGGCTCAAGCGCGGCAAGCAAAGCCTCGCGCGCCTGGTTGAGCTCGCGCAGGTCGGCACTTGCGTCGGCTCGCTCGCCGCGGTCGCCGACGAACAGGCCAAGCAGGCGGTCCGCGGCGCGCGCGCGGCCGGCAAGCGGACGGATCACCAGCGTCAGATAGAGGTCGTTGACGTACAGCCGGCGGGTAGCGAGCCGGTTTCGCCAGGCGGTATCGAGCGCGGCGCTGAACGGGTCGGCGAACTCGCCTTCCAGCTCCGGCGCAACCGAGCGCCGAACGACATGATGGACCAGGGCAAAGCGAGCCGAGGCGACCGCCTGCAACATCATGTCCCGCGCCACCTTGCGGGCATCGAGCTCGGCGGCCTCGATGGTCTCGAACGGAAGTCCTTCGAGCCGGATCACCTGCATCGCCAGCCCGTCCTTGGTCAGGAGCGTATGGTCATCGACCTGGGCAAGATAGGGGAGGTGATCGCCGACCGGCTTTTCGCGGGCCGCGGCCTGTTCACGGGCGGTAGACATTGGCGCCCCACAGGCTGCGATTGGGAACGCGCGGGACCCGCCTCAGACGGGTCAGCCAGACGGCCATGATGTGCGGATCGCGAAGATGCGCGGCATAGCCCAACGCGTGGATCAAGAGCGGCGGGAGAAGCGCGAATATGCTCTTGAAAATCAGGAACAGCTCCGCCGCGACGATGCCGTTGAGCACGAAGAACGGATAGGTGACGCCGGCGACCATCTGCGGCCGGGCCAGGGCCCTGAACAGGCGGTCGCTAGCCACCCTTAGCCGCCGGCCACCGAGCGAATGCCGCCGACGATCGAAGCGGCGCCGAACAGGATGAACAGCCCGAGCACCACGGTCGCGCCGTACTTCCAGTTGATCCGGCCGGTCAGCATCAGGAAGCCGATCGCCGCCACGGCAATCACCGCCACCGCAGTCGCGACGTTGCCAAGCAGAGTCCCCTGCAGCCAATTCACAGCCCCGACGATGGGGCCGGATCCCGCCGGATCGGCGGCCGCCATTTGTGCGTGGGCAGGGGCAGCAAGCGCCACCAGGAGGAACGCCCAGCGGGATCTAATCATTGATTCGGCACCTCGATTTGCATTGACGGTATCGCCTGGATCACCTGCACCGCCGGCCGCCAGCGCGCCATGATCTTGGCGACATAGTCACGGGTCTCGCGATAGGGTGGAATGCCCTGATAGCGAAGCACTGCACCGGGGCCGGCATTATAGGCCGCAAGTGCCAGCGGCACGCTTCCGAAGCGGTCGATCTGACGGCGCAGGTACATCGCACCACCGCGAATGTTGTCGGCCACGTCCAGCGGTCGCACGCCCAGTTCCGCTGCTGTCCCCGGCATCAGCTGCATCACGCCGAGTGCCCCCTTGGGGCTGATCGCACTCATCCGCCCGCGCGATTCCTGCCAGGCAACCGCCTCTAGGAGACCAGGATCGATGCCGTGGCTTCGCGCCGTATCCGCCAGCAGCGATCGCGGCACGGCCGCCGTCAGCGGTATCACCGTCTGCTCAGGCTCGAGCGTCGTCGCCTCGGCTTCGGTGAACAGCGTCGGGCCGGCATAGGTTGTGGCATTGCCCCCCGAGTCGATCTCGATCACCTGGGCGCCTGCCGGCGTCGCCGCAACAAGGGCCGCAATCCCTGCAAAGATCCAATTTTTCATCATTATTCCATGTGATCGGGCTGGTAGCCGGGTGTCGGCATCAGCGAGACGAAAAATGATAGCGATGCTACCGCAACGATCCAGCTCAGGACCACCTTTGGAGCAATAGCATGTCCACGGGCCGTAAGCCATTGTCCCGGAAGGAATGAAAGCGCCAGCGGCAGAATGTAAAGCAGTTCCGCAGGTTGCGGCGAAAGCGACGCAAGAGCGCCGACCCACGCCCCTCCATTGAGCCCTGCCGCGATTGCCCAGGAATCGCGCAGCCCCCCGGGCATAAATGCGAGCGCGGCGGTGGCGATAACGCTTAGCCAAGCGCCCGCGAAGACCGAGCTGCCGAGGTCGCCGGGCAAGCTTATTCCAGCCACCGTCGCCGCGATCACGATCAGCGCGGCAACGCTAAGCCAGGCGCCCCGGATGGACGCGAATGACAGCGCCAGCCCAACGCAGGCGCTCAACAGCGCCATCGGTAGGATGCCGGCATTCACGGTGCCAGGACGCCGATGATGAACCACGCACCGAATGCCGCGATCACGCCGCCGGCGGTCCGAAGCGCTTCCGTGCCGGCAGGTAGAGTTTTGAGCATTCCGATCGCGATCCCGGCCAAGTGTAGCAAGCCGGTACATAGGATGAAGCCGGTGGTGTAGCCGACGGGGTCGGCGGCACCCGGGAGCTCGGTGCCGTGGGCGTAGCCGTGGAACAGCGCGAATATTCCGACGATGGCGCAGGCCACCGGGACCGATGCTCGCACCCCAAGCAGAATCATCAGGCCGAGCGTCAATACCGATGCTGCAACGCCAAGCTCGACGGAGGGGATTGGCAACGCGACCATTCCCGCCGCGGCGCCGCCGGCCATTGCGATCGGGAACAGCACCGGCAGCGCGATGATCAGCGGCCTGCCGAGAAACGCACCCCACAGGCCAACGGAGACCATCGCCAGCATGTGATCGAGCCCGAGCAGGGGATGTTGGAAACCGGCGACGAATCCGCCCGCGAGCCCGGTGCCGTCGTGGCCCCACGCGGGCATCGGGCGCAACAGCGCCCAAAGCAACGCAGCGAAAGCGATCGTACGCGCCGTGGTGCTGGTTCGCGCAGGATCGCGGGCACCATGGATCAAGGCGTCAGGTCGCAAAACAGCCTCTCATCGCTTCGGGTAGCCGAAGGTGAGGCTGGAAAAGGTGGTGTCGAAATCGACTTGTGAGTCGTTCGCGACCGGTTCGCCCCACACTACATTCAAAAGCCACTCTCCGGTTGCGGGAATACGAAAGCTCGCTTGCCCCCTCCGGTCGGTCACCGCGACGGCCAGGGGACGCTCGTCGGCACCCAGGTTGGTTAGCTTCACGGTCGCGTTTGGCAGACGACGTCCGTTGTAGAGAACATGCACCGGCAGCAGTCGGTTGGAGCCCAGTGTGTACGGGTTGCGGTCAGGGACAATTTCGAGCTTCAGTCCGATCGGCTTTGTCGCCAGCGTCTGGCCGGAAGCCGTCTGCCGACCGACCTGGATCAGCGATTTTGCGCGCCGGCTGTAGCGCTCGCGGCCCGCCTTGTTCATCGTTCCTGCCCGCTGGCGAGCCGCCAGGATGGCCGCAAGTCCTTCTTCCTTGGCGTAATCATTGAACCGCACCGGCGGCAGCTCCGAGAATGCGTAAGTGGTCTGCAAGCCGACGACGTGAAGGCCGGCAGGGGTGAATTTGGTGACAAAATCCGCAGCGCCGCTGCCGCGCAAGTCGCTGCGGCGATCGCTTCGGCCGCGCTCGAAAAAGTCGCCGAGCAAGCTGATTCGGTCGTTGTTGCTCCAGCGTTCGCGAAACTTGCCGTGACCCACCTGAAACGTGAACGGAAGCGCAGTGCCGGGTTCGACCTGAAACCGGATCGGCTGGATCCAGAAATCATGGGCGAGGACTGGCGCCGACACCAGCAGCAGCGAGAGCAAGGCGAAGCGCGGTTTCATCAATATCTGTCCACGGTCTCGATTGGTTGGGAGCAAGCTATAAGCGCGCTATATCCGGCTTGCCCGCGATTTTCGATGTCACTCCGATCAAACGTCACGAGGCATCTGCGCCGGGCGGTGCGCGGCTACCCGATCGGCTCGGGCTCGGTCGTGAACGACACCGGGTTCACGTCATTGGCGCTTACATTGGCCGGCTCGGAGTTGGGATCGGCTCGAAACGCCTCTCCAAACCCCTTGCCGAACTTGTCTTCCGCGCGACCCGATTCATCGGCGCGGGCGTCGAGAACAAGGGCGTCGCTGTCACTGTTTTTGTTACAGCTCGAAAGCGACGCCCCTGCGATTACCAGACCTACAAGAATAGTCAGTCTACTCATCTACAACGTTGGCTCACGGCCGATTCTGCGGCCGCGGGGAGCCGCGCAGCGCCGGGTTCAGATATGGGAACCGGTTCAACACCTCAGAGGCGTTGAGCGGTGCTCCATCGGTGTAGGCGACGAGCCCGGTCGGCGCGTCCGACGGCTGGCAGAGACCCAGATTGGTCGGGGTGCCGTTGATCGGAACGGGGTGGCACAAGCGCCCCATTGCGACGCGCAAAACGATGTCCACGACATCGTCACCCGGACGACGGCCGTTGGGGAAGCCGGCGAGATCGTCGGCAACAACGCCCAATGTCCTTTGCGAACCCTGCGGCGTCGGATTGACCGCGGTATTCAGCCGCAGCATTTCCGATGGGGTTACCGAGGCTTGCTGGTTTAGAGTGGCGATGCCGGTCAGGAAGGTAGCTACCAGGTCGTTCCTCGGGAAGTTCGTCGGCGCCAGGGTCCTGAAACTCGTTCCCAGCGTAGCATTAACGGGCTGGCGGAACAGGACGTTGAGAATCTCCGGGTAGGTGGGATTCGTGACGTAGTCGGCAAGCGCTGTGTCGGCAGTTGGTTCGACCGCGTTGAACAGATCCTTCTGCGGCAGGCCGATCACGAGTTCGTTCACTAGCGGATTCCCGAGCCGCGAGACCTGGGTCAGGGCGCCGCCGACAGTTTCAGGCTCTTCATATGTCGGATTCGGGTTCAGCATTCGCGACTGCGGCAGACTTGCCGTGCTCCACACGCCGATGACTCCATTGCCGTTGCGAGTGACGCAGTTGATCGGAACCTCGATTGCGACGCTCGTAACATTGTAACGATTGATCAATTCCTGGTTATCTTCGCTCTGAGTGATGCCGCCAGGAAACGGCTGCCCGTTTCCATAGACCGGGTCATTATCGCCCTGGATAGGGATAAAATTGACGAGATCGAAGATCGGCCCGAGGTTGACCGCAAAGGCCTCCTCGCGCTGGCCGGCGAACACCCGTCCGGTGCTAGAACAGCCTGGAATGGAGACCTCGTAGATGTGCCGATCGGCATATGCCGGGTAGTTGGGAATGGTCTTGTTGCCGGCGTTATCGAAGGGCTTGAAGAGCGTTCCGGACGTGCTTGTGACGCGAGCACGATTGCCGGTACGACGATCGCCAGTCGTCTGGAAAACGGTATAGGTTTCGAACTCACCCAGGTTAAGGTCGTTGACATCGGTAACCTGGCCGTCATGGCGCAGTGCGATCGGCAGGGTCTTGCCGCCGGCGGAGATCGTCCGTCCGCGCCCATTGTTACGAAGCCTGTTCTCGAAATCGAACTGGAAGGTGATGTCTTCAACAGCGTCGCCGTTGCTGTCGACGTGGATTTCATACACGGCGTCTTCGTCAAGCGTGTAGTAATTGGGTCCGCCGCCCGGCTCGTGATCCGGCTGGAAGTTGGAGATGAAGGTCACAAAACCGGCGCGGCCGGGTTCGTAGCTCCTGAATGCGTACAAGTCCGTATTGTCAACCTTCCGTAGCTCCGTGATGAACGGAGCCTCGCGGTGGCTGGAACTCAACACAGGAGTGGTTGCGGTGATCAGCAAGGCAACGCCTGCCATTAATTGTACGCCCGTGCGAAGCATGTCTTAGTCTCCCACTTTAAACCAAATACCAAGTCATCTGCCGCACCTTGGGGCGCCACAGGCCGTCGCGGTCAGATGACGCTCTGACGGTTAGGTACGCTCCTACACCAAGCCGAGCAGACGAAATCCACAAATGTTATTTTCGAGCTACGCGGCGACAAATTAATCCCCGTAACCGCTTGGCTGGCAGTCGAATTAGGCACTGGCCCAACTTGGTCCAACGCGGCGCTTTGCATCCTCCAGTTACCGCCCCGGCCGCCTCATCGCCCGTCGGAGGCGAATCGAGCCGCGAGCGCTGGCGCTTCCCTCGCGCGGCCACCCTGCTAAACCGCTCGGCTTCATGGCCGAACCACAGCCCCATCTCTATCTCGTCGACGGATCGAGCTACATCTTCCGCGCCTATCACCGGCTAC
>JACCSV010000053.1 GCA_013812805.1 Sphingomonas sp.
GGCCACCACCATCAGCTCACTAGGACCCGCCGGCATGTCGATCGCGGCGCCCCCAGCCAAGCTCGCCACCAGCCGCTTGGCTTCCGCAACCCAGGCGTTGCCCGGGCCGCAAATCTTGTCGACGTTGGGGATAGCGCCGGCACCGAAGGCAAGCGCGGCGATCGCCTGCGCGCCGCCGGCCGTCCAGATCGAATTGATCCCGCATAGCTCCGCCGCGAAAGCGATGATCGGGTCGAGGCCACCGCCTGATCGTGGCGGGGTGACCGCGACGATCTCTCGAACGCCGGCAACGCGCGCAGGGATCGCGAGCATCAGCAGCGTCGAAAAAAGCGGGGTGCTGCCGCCCGGTATATACAGGCCAACGCGGTCGATCGGCCGCCAGACCTTGCGCACGGACAGCCCCGGCGCTGTTTCCACGGCCACGTCCTGCGGCATGCAGGCTTCATGGAAAGCGCGGACGTTGCTGGCCGCGAGCTCGATCGCTTCCAGCTGGTCGGCGGCCAGCAGCCGCCTTGCTTCGGCCGCCACCGGCGCGACCTCGACCAGGCGCGGCTCCTCGCCGTCGATACGTTGCGCGACTTCGCACAGAGCCTCCCAGCCGCCGGAGCGCACCTGCTCGACGATCGCCGCGACCGTTGATTTCAACTGCGGATCCGTTCGTTGCTCCGGGCGCGCCAGCGCTGCCTTGCGCGCCGGCACGTCGAGATCCTTCCAAATCAGCGTCTTCACATCATCATCTTTTCGATCGGTACGACCAGGATCGCCGACGCGCCGGCGCTCTTGAGCTTCTGCAAGGTCTCCCAGAAGATGGATTCCTGGCAGACGGCGTGGACGGCGAAGTGGCCGGGCCGGCCGTGCAGCGGCAGGATCGTCGGCGCCTCGGCGCCGGGCAAGATGGCGGTGATCTGCTCGAGCGAGTCCTCGGTGGCGTTGAGCATGATGTACTTCGATTCCTTGGTCGCGAGCACACCATCGACGCGGCTGAGCAGGCCCGCCGCGATCTGCGAGCGCGCTTCGTCCAGCGGTTTGCGGGTGCGCAGCAGCACCGCCTGGCTCTCGAGCACCGTTTCCACCGGGCGCAGCCCATTGGCCTCCAGCGTCGCTCCGGTGGACACCAGGTCGCAGACAAAATTGGCGATCTGCAGCCTCGGCGCAAGTTCGACCGCGCCGTTCATCTTAACCACCGTCGCGTCCACGCCGCGCTCGCGCAGGAACCGCTCGGTCAGTCGCGGATAGGATGTCGCGATGCGGGTTCCAGCAAGCGACTGCGGCCCCTCGTAGGTCAGGCTCTCCGGCGCCGCGAGCTTGAGGCTACAGCGGCCGAAGCCGAGCTCGGCGAGGACTTCGTACTTTGGCTCGGCCTGGCCGAGCGCGAACTCCTCGAGCACGTTCTGGCCGACGATCCCGAATTCGCATACCCCGTCGCTGACGAAGGTCGGGATGTCGTCGTCGCGCACGAACATCAGCTCGGCCGGGAAATTCTCGACGCCCGCCGTCAGGCTGTTCTTGGTCGTCTGGATGCGGAAACCGGCGTCGCGGAGCAGCTGCTGGCTGGATTCCGACAGTCGCCCGCTCTTTTGCAGCGCGATGTGCAGCCGCGAGCGGTCAGCGAGCATTGCTGGCCTGCAGCGCGTCGATGGTGTGGCGATAGCCCTGATTGGGCTCGTGGCGAAGGAACCGCCCGACCCTGACGATGGTCGTAGTGCTGACACCGGTCGCATCGTGGATGTTGCGGTATGACAGGTCGGTCGAGTCGAGCAGCCGGGCGACGTGCCAGCGCTCCGCCAGCGTGCGGATTTCGGCAGGCGTGCACAGATCGAGCAACAGGCGCCGCATTTCCGTCCGGTTAGCGGGCGCCAGCAGGGCGCCGCACAACTCGTCGGTAAGCACGGACAGGTCCCGGCTTGGCGAGACTGCGGGCTGATCCACGCCCATATTCTTGTTCCAATGTGTTAACACGTTGGAGCGCAGTTAAGCGCTTCCGCCGTGAAGTCAAGGGTCCGCGGCGAAGTCCGGATCGGGCTTGCGCGACACACATGGACCAAGGTCAGGTGCATCCGTGAGAAGCCGGGGCTCGTAACTCCGGCGTTAACAAACACCAGGAGCGAAGATGACCTTACTTTCGAAAGCAACGCTGATTGCCACCGCCGTCGCCATCAGCGGCTGCACGACGATGAGCCCGATGGCCGGTACCGCCGGCGGCATTTCCTACGTCGGGGGCGCCGCGATGTACCCCAACCAGACGATCGTCGCCAATGCGGTGAATTCGCCCGACCACACGACCCTGGTCGCGGCAGTCAAGGCTGCCGGTCTCGTGGATACGCTGTCGGGCGCCGGGCCGTTCACTGTGTTCGCACCGACCAACACCGCCTTCGGCAAGCTTCCCGCAGGCACGGTCGACACGCTGGTCCTGCCGCAGAACAAGTCGACGCTGCAGTCGGTGCTGACCTACCACGTGGTCCCCGGACGGGTCACGGCGGCCGAGCTGATCGCGCTGATCCAGTCGTCGGGTGGGCGGGCGACGCTGACCACCGTCCAAGGCGCGCCGCTTTATGCGACCTTGATGGGTTCGACCGTGATGCTGACCGATGCCAAGGGCAACAGCGGCCACGTCACCCAGGCCGACGTTTTGCAGTCGAACGGCGTTATCCACGTCGTCGACACCGTGTTGATGCCCGCATAGCGCGTCCGGTCCCTCCTAGCGGATGCGCGCGGCCGGAGCGAAGCGATTGACTCAGCCCCTTGGTCATTTCGCCGACGCTCCGGTCGCACTCCCCTTTCCCTTGCGAGCGGCTTGCGGCAAGGGGAGTTTGATGAGCGCTGCTCCGGCCCCCAACGCACTCGAGCTGGTTCCGATCATGCAAGCCGTCGCGGCTGGCGATCGCAAGGCGCTTGCTGATCTTTACGGTCGAACCTCGGCAAAGTTGTACGGAATCTGCATTCGGCTCCTCGGCAGCGAGCCAGAAGCCGAGGATGTCCTCCAGGACGTCTATCTGACTGTCTGGAACAAGGCCGGAAGCTTCGATGGCAACAAGGCCAGCCCGATTACCTGGCTCGCCGTCCTCGCCCGCAACAAGGCGATCGACCGGCTGCGCCGGCAAACCGCGCCGACAACCACCTTCGATGATGCGCCTGACCTGGCCGACGATGCTCCATCCGCGCTCGAGGTTCTCCAGCAGGATGAGGACCAGAAGCGCCTCAACGGCTGCCTCGATGAGCTGGACGATCAGCAGCGCGACTCAATTCGTTCGGCTTTCCTCGACGGAGCGACGTATCCGCAGCTCGCCGAGCGCGAACGCGTCCCGCTGGGCACGATGAAAAGCTGGATCCGCCGCGGCCTGCTCCGCCTTCGCGGGTGTCTCGAGCGATGACCGACGCCCGCAACCTCACCCCCGACGACCGCGCGTCGCTTGCCGGCGAGTTCGTGCTTGGGCTGCTGGATGGCGAGGAGCAGGAGCTTGCGCGCTCGCTGCTGGTAACCGACGGCGCCTTTCGCTTGGAGGTCGCGCGCTGGTCGGGCCGCCTGTCCCCGCTGCTGGACGAGGTCGACGAAGTTCGACCGCCCGAGCCGCTGTGGGGACGGATCAGCGAGCGCATTAGCGAACCGTTGCGCCCAAGCGCTGAAATTCACCAGCTTCGCCGCAAGGTCACGGTGTGGCGCGGCGTCTCGGGAGCGGCGATGGCGATGGCCGCAAGCCTGGCTCTGTTCCTCGTCATTCAACCGCGTACAGTCGCGCCGCCCGCACCCGCACCGGTCCGGGAACAGCCGGCAGCGCCGCTGGTGGCCAAGATCGGCACCGAGGACGCGCCCATGGCGATGGTCGCGACCTGGGATTCGGCCAATCGCCGGCTCATGGTTGCAGCGGCCGCCGCGACTCCGGCCGGACCAGAGCATTCGCACGAATTATGGGTAATCCCGACCGACGGGACTCCGCGCTCGCTCGGGATCATGCCCGACCAGCCGACCAAGCGCATGGCCATTGGCGAACCGGTGGCAAGGCAAATCCACGAAGGCGCGACGCTGGCGGTGTCGCTCGAACCCCGGGGTGGCTCTACGACCGGGCTGCCGACGGGGCCGGTTATCGCTTCGGGCAAGCTGGAGAGCGCCTGACAGGTCGTAGCGGAACCAGCAGCTTTGCAACGCCGTTGGGACAAGCGCATGAACGAGCAACGCCCTCTTGAGAAATCGCACTTCGAGCCGCCGCCGCTGGCCGAGCAATTTTATACCGAGGTGGTCAAGCTGCTGGCGCAATCGGACATCCCGTTCCTGCTGTCCGGCACCTACGCTTTGTCCTGCTACACCGGCATTTCACGGCCGACCAAGGATGTCGACGTATTCGCCACCGCCGGCGACTCGCTCAAAATCCTCGCCCACTTCCGAGACAAGGAATTCGACGTCGAGATTGTCGATGAGCGGTGGCTGGCGCGGATCACCCGCGGCGAGCTGTTCGTCGATGTCATCTTCAACATGCCGACGGCGTCCACTCACGTCACCGACGACTGGTTCCACAATGCGCCGAATGCGCAATTGTTCGGGACCGCGGTCAAGCTGGTTCCGCCGACGGAGTTCGTGTGGTCGAAGATGTTCGTTCAGGACCGCTACCGCTACGATGGCGCCGACGTCGTCCACATGATCCTCAAGCGCCACGAGGAGATCGACTGGCATCGGCTGCTCTCGCACATGGAGCTCTATTGGGAAGTGCTGCTGATGCACCTGCTCAATTTCCGTTTCATCTACCCGAGCGAGCGCGACGACATCCCGACCTGGCTGATGGACGAATTGCTCGAGCGCCTGCGGGTCCAGTCGAGCATTCCCGCGCCGGGGATGAAGGTGTGCCGCGGCCGCATCTTCTCGCCGCGCGACTATCTGCCCGACGTCGCCGACTGGGGCTTTTCGGAACCGGTCGGCAACCTCGAAGAACAATATTCAGACAAGCACTGAGGAGTTTGAGTGAAGATCGCAGCGACCGGCGACCTGCACGTCACTGAGGATTCGGTGGCCCCTTTTCGGCGCCTCTTCCGCGAAATCTCGGAAGC
>JACCSV010000056.1 GCA_013812805.1 Sphingomonas sp.
GACCAGGGTCATCAGCCGATCAGAAAGTCGGTCTGGGAGATCTTGGTGACTCCGCTGAGCTCGATCTGGAAATCGGCCACCGCGTCGCCGTCAAGGTCCGCCTCGATCATCATGAAGCCGTCACCGCTGACGGCGCGGAACTCACCCTCAGTGCCGGAGAAGCCCTTTTTGCCGATGAAGGTGAGGTCGCCGAGCGCGGTGAGGTCGATGTCGTCCACTCCAGAACGGAAGTCCTGAATGACGTCGTGCCCGGCGCCAGCGGGGCTGTCACCGGCGGTCTCGTACACGAACAGGTCGGACCCGGTGCCGCCGTTGAGCACATCGGCCCCGGCGCCGCCGACCAGCCGGTCGTTGCCGTCGTCACCGAGAAGCACGTCAGCTCCGGCCAGACCGATCAACGTATCATTGCCGCCAAGACCGCGAATGACATCGTTGCCGCTGGTGCCCCGGATGGTGTCGTCCCCGCCAGTCGGGGCTGCAATGAGGCTCGCGAAGTCGTCGACACCGAGCGCGAGCACCCCGGCCAGCTCGACCTGCACGTCGGCGATGCCATCGCCATTGTTGTCGAGTTCGACCAGCGTCGATCCGCCGTCCGCGACATAACGGACTTCGCCGGTGTTGCCGCTGAACTGGGCGGTTCCGACAAAGGTCGTCGCGCCGAGTTGCTGGAGGTCGATCAAGTCGGATCCGCTGGTGAAATCGGTCACCACGTCGCGGCCGGCGCCGGGCGTGCTGTCTTCGACCGAATCAAATCGGAAGGTGTCCGAACCGTCGCCGCCGGTCATCGTGTCGGTGCCAAGGCCGCCGTCGATCGTGTCGTTACCGCCGCCGCCCACCAGGGTATCGTTGCCGGCCCCTGAACTCAGGCTGTTGTTCGCGTCGTTGCCGACGAGCGTGTCGTTACCGCTCCCGGTACGCGCGTTCTCGATGGTTACCGCATTGGCGATGGTGAAGCCGCCGTGGATTCCAAAGGCATAGGAAACCCGGCCGCCGCCGCCCTCTTCATAGGCAAGGGTTGCCGGCCGAAGGTCGATAGTGGCGTCGCGAGCGCCGTCGTAGACGATCTCGTCAATGCCGCCACCGTCCCAGATCGACGTATAGGAAGTGCCGGCCGCGTTGACGTCCTTGAGCGTGTAGGTGTCGTTCCCGGTCGCCCACTCTTCGTTGACGCCATATTTGTCCTGAATGGCGGCGATATCGAGCGGGCTCAGCGAGGCTACCCAGCCGAAATGATCGACCTGGGTACCGGTGATTCCGCCGGAGCGCGGCTGGCCATATGGGGAAGTCGCCCAACCGTCATTGTAGGACATGATGGTGTGGACTTGCTGGCTGAGGTCGAAGTCGCCCAGGCCGCCGCCGATACCGGCCGTGCCGCCACCGGCCCCGCGCATGATGCTGGAGCGACCGCCATTGTCGTGCGGGTGCGCCAAGCCCATGCCGTGACCGAATTCGTGAAGCAGGGTCGAGAAATAGAACCCGCCTGGCGACACGCCTTCCTCGGTCCAGCGCGCGTCACCGGAGTTGAATTCAGCCTGGCCTTCGTTGAGCTCGTTGGGCGGGCTCATCCGGCCAAGCAGTGAAGCGCCGACACCCGGCGTACCGTTGTAGGTGATGACCTTGAAGTCGGCTTCGGCGCGATTGTCGACGATGACGAAGACGACGTCCGCAACCTGCTCGAACAGGTCGAGCGCATAGGTGAAGGCTTGCAGCTCCCAGGCCTCGAGACCCTTCGCCACAATCGTCGTGGTCAGCCCCGGGTTAGCCGGATCCTCCGAAAGGAAGACATCGCCGGCTTTCGCGAAATAGACGGTGATGACGTTCTTGCCTTCGATGCCGTACGGATTGCTGCCGACCCCGGTAAACGCGTTATCGGTGATCCGCGGGCCTTCTTCCCCGTCGGGATTGCGCGACGTGCGATCGACTTGCGAGCCCCAGTCGAGCGAATGAAGCGGGCTGTCGAGATCATAATAGGGAACGTAGCTCGGCTGGTCGCTGACGTCGTTGACGAACAGCTCATAGTCGCCGACCGCGTCCCCAGTGCTGCCGTTGGTCGAGTCAGTGTCGTAAGACCGGGCGTTGATGTAATAGGTGCCGCTTGCGTCGGGGATGAAGGTGAGCAGTGCATCGAGCCCGGACGGGGTGTTCGGGCCTCCGCCATCGGCGGAAGTGATCAGATTTCCGTTGGAATCGTAAATCTCGATGTAGGCGTCGGACAGCGGCACTCCGCTCGGCCCCCCCTGGACGAGGAACTGGCCGATATCATAGATGCGGCCGGCCTCGAGCTGGACTGCGAAAAAGTCCTGATCGCCGAGCGTGTCGATCGTCGAGACGATGTGCGGACCATCGACCGTCACCGTCCGAGTTGTGGCGATTGAATCGGGAACATCGTCGGCAGTGACGATCAGTAGCGTATCCGATGGCGCCACCTTGAGGTCGCCGCCCACTCCGTCCGCGGCGAACGCATCGGTGTACTTGCCGTCGTAAGCAGTCAGCGACAGTGAGCGGTCAGCCGCCGATCCCGAAGCAAAGGGCAATCCGGTATGATTGAACGTGACGCTCATCAAACTGTCGCGGTAGCTCTCCGCGATGAAGCTTCTCGTCGCTGCGTCGCAAGCCCAGCACATTGGCGATCCCTCCTGTTATCGAGGGACCTGACTTAACCTAAGTGACAGAAATAATCCTTTAAAAACGTCGCTTTACTATGGAACTTCGAAAATTTGAGGCGCCGAAAACAATGCTTACGGCTGTTTGCTCCCGGCGTTAACGACAAGGCGTTCTGGTAACAGGTTGAGCTGCGCGTCAGCGTCGCCCTTGCCAGGGAAAGGTTCGGAACGACAACCGACTAGCCCGGTTCCAAGATCGTCACCGGTGCGGCGACGGATCGCCGAAGCGCCGATTTTAGGTCCTCGAATATCCGAGTCGCGGCGGTCGGATTCGACGCCTGGATGCACAGGCTATGTTCGCCTTCGCGCCCATAAGGTGAGCGGCTGATCCGGGTCATGGCAGGCTCGGCAACGAGTATCCGATTGATGGCGAGCATGGCACCGCGGTCGGGCCCGGTCGCGAAGCTGCCGAACACGACCCGGACGCTGCATTTGCCGGGCGTTGAGTTTTCTTCGGCCCACTGCGCATTTGGGGAAGCCGGGCCTAGTGCCGCTTCAGGCATCTGCAGCGGCACGGGAGCGCAGGCGGCGATCGCGATGGTGGCAAACAGCGGCATGATCTGGTCGAAACGCGCCATCGGACAGGACCCTCAACGCATCGAGCGGCTGTTGGCGCGTGGGAGCCCAGGCGCTACCGCGCCGAGGGGGGATCTTTCTGTACAATACGCTTCGAGGCTCCGCGGCCCGCGCGCTGAAACAGCCACGCTGCGATCAGCCACAGCGCGGTGAAGAAGACGGTGATGGGGCCGGTGAAGCCCAGGCCGGCGATCAGCGC
>JACCSV010000067.1 GCA_013812805.1 Sphingomonas sp.
GCCACATATTGCCGCATTCGCCCGAAGCCGCGCTCGACAAACGCGTCAAAGCTGTGGGGTAGCGCAATCACGCGCAGCTCGCCGTCCTTGTCGACCCGCCGGGGCGAGGGGATTCGTCTACGACCGATCTCGGCGGCTCCGGCCGCCAGCCAGTCGAGGCAGGTGATCGCGGTGTAAGGGTCGTTCACGCCGGTGGACAGCGCTCGTGCTGCAATCTCGACCAGCTCATCCACCAGGAAGAACATATCCTGCGCCGGGGTGCGGCGATTGCCGATGCTGTAGCATTGCCGCAAATCACGCTTCGTATCTTCGTCGACATTTTGCTTTGGCCAGGCGGAAACAAGACCTTGTCCTCTGAGGAGAAACTCGCCGGGTCGATGATGCAGCCTGACGACCAGACCGTGCCTCGACGCCGTTTCCATCAGCGTCTCGTCGTCTACAACCTCGATATAGCCATTGGCAGACGAGGCGATCTCCATCGTTTCGGTGCCATCGAGCGCGGCCCGCTCGTCGGGTGTCCCGCGCACCGCTTGCTGGTCCTTCAAGGGATCGCCGATATGCTCGGGAAAGCGCTTGTCGACGGCATCAAGAAGCTGCTTGCCGATACGCGCGAGGACGGTGTTGATGTGGATGCTGTGGGGAACATGATGAATGAAATAGATCAGAACTGCGATCGAGCAGAGCGCCAGAAACAGGCCGATCATGACCGCCAGCTGCGGCACGAACTGCCCCTCATCTCCGCCCCTGATCGTGCGCAGGACGACAAGGCAATAGACAAAGGTCCCGATGAACGTGCCCAGCGTCACCTGATTGCCGCGGTCAGTCATGAAGTTGGTGAGAATGCGCGGTCCGTACTGACTTGCGGCATAGGCGATTGCGACGATGGTGATCGAAAAGACCACCCCGGCAACGGTGATCATCGACCCGGCGATGGTCGAGAGTACCTGGTGAGCGCCGTCCGGCTTGGCCTTTTGATACCAACCGAGTCCGTCCATGATTCCGGCGGCTGGCCCGGCATCCAGCCATACCGTAACCGCACCAAGCGCGATCGCCAGCAGCGCCATTATCGCCGGCACGAGCCAGTAGCTCGCGCGCAGGTCGTACATTAGCTGAAAGACGCGGACCCGCATTGCCTGAATGACGCGCGACGTCGCAAAAGGTGCCGCCCACCACCGCGCGCCCCCGGAACTGTTCCGTCAGTGTCTCGGTTGACGGCGCGTGAGCTCCAGCGAAACCCTTCGGATTTTCGGTGTGACGCTGATTGGCGCCACGCCCGAGAATTTCCGCAAGCTGCTGCTGACCTTCGCGCTGATCGCCGCAGCCCTGCTCATCACCTGGGTCCTGCGCGCGCTCCTGCGCAGCTTCATCGGCAGCCGCTGGGGAACGCGTTTTCATTTCTGGACTCGGCAGGTGGTCAGCCTGGCCATCTCCGCAATCCTGATCTTGACCATCGTGTCGATCTGGTTCGACGATCCGACGCGGCTGGCGACGGCCGTCGGACTGATCGGCGCCGGGCTCGCCTTCGCGTTGCAGAAGGTAATCACGGCCGTCGCCGGCTATTTCGTCATCCTTCGCGGCAAGACCTTCAACGTTGGCGACCGAATTGTCATGGGCGGCGTTCGCGGCGACGTCATCGCGCTGAGCTTCATGCAGACCAAAATCATGGAAATGGGGCAGCCGCCGCCGATGCAGCAGAACGAGCCGTCGGTGTGGGTCAAGAGCCGCCAGTTCACCGGCCGGATCGTCACCGTCACCAACGACAAGAACTTCAGCGAGCCGGTATTCAACTACACTGACCAATTTCCTTACGTCTGGGAGGAGATCGGCCTGTCGATCCATTTCGACGCCGACCGCGTCCGGGCCGAAGAGGTCATGATCGAGGCCGCGCGCAACCACGCAGTCGTCAGCGGGGAATTGCAGGGGCATGAGCTGGAGCGCCTCGAACGCCGCTACGGGCTCGAGATCGGAGAAATCGATCCGAAGGCCTACTGGCGCCTGGCCGACGGCTGGATTGAGCTGACGGTACGCTTCCTGGTCGATGATCACGGCATCCGCGAGGTCAAGGACGCCGTCACGCGCGAAATCATTGCCGGCTTCGACGCAGCCGGCATCAAGATCGCAAGCACCAGTTTCGAGATTTCGGCGATCCCCCCGCTCCGGATCGAGCGCATCGTGAGGTTCGCGGAATCAAGCTGACTCGAAAGATCGCGCGGCTTCGCCTATATCGCTCCCGCCAGAGGGCCGGGCGGCCGCCCGCCTTCGCTGAAGCTACGGCGGGCAAGCGCATGCGTTTACCAGCCGAAGCCTTGGCGAAGGCTGGAGGAAAGTCCGGGCTCCACGGAAGAACGGTGCCGGGTAACGCCCGGCGGACCGCCATAGCCTCGGCGACGGCAGTTCAGGGACAGTGCCACAGAAAACATACCGCCCGGCTTTAGGCGGGTAAGGTCGAAACGGTGCGGCAAGAGCGCACCGCGCTTCCGGCAACGGCGGCGGCACGGTAAACCCCACCGGGTGCAAGACCGAATAGGGGCGGTGCATGAGCTTTTCCGGCTCGCCGCCCGGGTTGGTCGCTTGACCCCCGGCGCAAGCCTGGGGCTAGAGGAATGGTCGCCCATTCGCCTGCCTTCGGGCATAGGCGGAGGACAGAACCCGGCTTACAGGCCCTCTGGCAAACATTACTGGACTGGTGGAGCTTCCGGCCTGCCATTAGCTTTGGACAGGCATGAAGCGAACACGACGATCGGACGACTGGGGCTTTCCCCGCTGGCGCAGCTACGGCTCCGGCCGCAGCGCCGCGAAGGTGCGCCTGTGCGACCGCGAGGGCTGCGACGAGGTCGGCGACCGCCCCGCGCCCAAGGCGCCCAACAGCCCCGAACGCTGGTATTTCTGCGAAGGTCACGCCGCCGAATACAACCGCAACTGGAATTATTTCGCCGGCCTTGGCGCCGAAGAAGCCGCTGCGCGCGAGGCGGACGAGACCCGTGACGCCGGCGGGTTCCGCCATTCCCCGCACTGGGCATGGGGCGGGCCGGGCGACGGCACCCGCAGCCGCGACGAGATGCGCGCGCTCGATGCGCTCGAGCTCGAGAGCGACGCCGACTTCACCGCGGTGAAGGCCGCCTATCGCCGCCTCGCAAAGGAAAACCACCCAGACCTCAAGCCGGGGGACGAACAGGCCGCGGAGCGCTTCCAGAAGGTCAAGGCGGCTTATGACGTGCTTCGCCGTGCCGAGGAGCGCAAGGAATCGACCACGTAGCGGAGGAGCATGGCTCCTAACGCTGAAGCATAAACGTGCCTTAACGCTGCGTGCGATCGGCCGCTCCAGGTCGCCGCCGTGCACGAGTCCCGATACGAAGGCGATGCGCCGCGTGAGCTTGGGGCATTGGCAGCGAGCGATGTCGTCTCACCCGCCGCGGCCGGGCGCAGGTAATCGAGCCGCAGGTCGAGCGTCACCAGCGCCGAGACCGGTCAAGCTTCACCCACACGGCCATGCCGCTCGCCGTATCCACCAGGCTGACGATTGCGCCGGAGGCGAGAACGCCGGTTGCCGGCACTCCGACCAGCTGCTCGCGCCATGGCAAGGAGAGCTCGGCCCAATTGCCGCCGCTGGCTCCGAACTCCATTCCCAGCGCTCGGCCGTGGCCGACCTGCCGCGCAACTTCGAAGAACTTCGCTGCCTAGAAGCCGCCGCCGTCGTCCCGCGCGAAGGGAGAGATCACGCCGCCAGCCGCTGCGCGGTCTTGCGGATCAGCTCAATCATGTTTGGGACGCCCTGGGTGCGATTGGCGCTGAGCTGTCGCGACAGTTCGAACGGGGCGAGCCGGGCGGCAATGTCGGTGCCGGCGACCTCCGCCGCGGGCCGGTCCTGAACCGCCGTCAGCACCAGCGCGACAATCCCCTTGGTGATCGCGGCATTGCTGTCGGCAAGGAAGTGGAGGCGATGGTCCGCGGTGCTGGTCGGATAGACCCATACGGATGCCGCGCAGCCGGGCACCTTGGTAGCGTCCGTCTTGAGTGCGTCGGGCATCGGTTCGAGCTTGCGGCCGAGGTCGATCAGCAATCGGTAGCGATCTTCTCCCTCGAGCATTTCATACTCGTCGAAAATGTCGCTGAGGGTCGGCAGGCTCATCGCTTGCCGCCTAGCAGCCGCCGAACGCCGCTGCCATTACCGGTCGCGAAGTTCGTCGATCTCGCGGGAAAGGCTGTTTTCGCGGTCGGTGGCGATCCGCTCGAGCACATGCAGTCGCTCCTTGAGCTCCTTCACTTCCTCGCGAAGGCGAAGGTTCTCGATCTCGTTTTGCGGGTCGCGGTCGCGTCTGTGGCTGCTCGCGCCCCGGGTCTTCAGCACTCCAGCGATCATCACGATCGCAACGATGATGACGACCATCTCGAACGGGTTCATCGCGCAATGTCTCCGGTCTGCAGCCGTGGCTTGTCGCGCAGTGCTTCGATCTGTGCGGCGGTCTGGGCGCCGCCATCGGTGACGATCTGTTCGAGCACTCGCACCCTCTGCTCAAGCTCCGTCGAGCGCGCGGCATATTGCGAAGCTTTTTCTGCCGCCAGCCCTACCTCGGCCTCGAGCTTGCGCTCGCGAAGGCGGAAAAATCCGCGCGCCATGTACATCAGTGCCAGGATCGGCAGGCCGATGACGATCATGGCCATCATGACTTGTCCCGGTCCCATTACGCGCGCCCCCCTTTGTCGATTGCCAGGCCGTCGATTTCGCGGGCGAGCCGCGCCGGCTGGTCGGTGACGATCCGCTCGACCGTCTCGAGCCGGTCCTTGATCGATCCCAGCTCGGCGCGGAGCTGGGCATTCTCGCCGGTCAGGAGCTTGATCCGCTCGGCATTTTCGCGGTCGTTGGATGGGTGGAGCGGCTGTCCCCAGCTCGTTTCCAGCGGATAGCCATGTTTGATCCTGAGCCACGTTGTGAGCACCCAGCCGCCGACACTGACGACCACGATCGCCGACACGAACGGCAGGAATTCCAGAATGATTCGCAGTTCTTCCATGGTTCGCCCCCTGGTTTAGCGAAGCTGCTCGATTTCGCGAGCAAGCGAGCGATTTTCGACGGTGACATATTGCTCAATCTCGGCCAGCCGCCGGTCGATGTCGCGGAACCGCGACTTGATGTCGCGGGCGCTCCGCGAGGGCGAGGCGCGCACGTTCTGCCAGAATTTCTTCTCTTCCGGATCGGTTTCGCGAAGCTCGCGCGGCTCGTCGTCGGCGAGCCAGCCGGCGATCAAATAGACCGGGATCAAAGCGCCGCCGCCCATGACGACGCCGAACACAAACAGGATCCGCACGAGCGTGACGTCGAACCCGGTATAATCCGCCAGGCCGGCGCACACGCCCAGCATCTTGCCGCCGCGCTTGTTGAGATAGAATTTGGTCCGGCTCGGGGGCTGGGTGCTCATAGCCCGTCTCCGGCGCGGCTGCGCATCCGCAGCAGCTCGTCCGACAGGTTGTCACTCGAATCGGGTAGGCAGGTCTGGCGCCAGGCGGGGTTTTCCGCGGTCATGATCCGCTCGATCGTGCACAACCGGTCGTCGAGCCGCCGCGCCATCTCGTGCAAATCGTCGAGCAGCTTTTCGTCCGATCCGGTCAAGGTCGCTGCGGTTTTCCATTTCGTCACATAATGGAAGATGAGCCAGGGAAGCCCGATGAAGACGATCCCTACGACCAGCGCGACGAAAAATTCCTCAGGCATTATTTGGTCCCCCTTGCCGCCAGCGCGGCCTTCATGGCCTCAAGCTCGGCATCAACCTGGTCGGATGCCTTGAGGTCGGCGATTTCCTCTTCGAGGCTTTTCGGCCCGGTCATTCCAAGCGCGTCGGCACGTCCTTCGGCAAAATCGGCGCGGCGCTCGAGAATTTCAAAGCGGCTGAACGCGTCCTCGGTGCGCTCGCCGTTCAACAACTCGCGGGCCTTGGCGCGGCTGACGGCGCTTTCCAGCCGGTGGGCGATTGCATTCTGCCGGGCGCGAGCCTCGCGAAGCTTGCCTTGGAGCTTTGCGATGTCGGCCTCGTAGCTGCGCAGCGTGTCGTTGACGAGGTCGATCTCGGCCTTAAGGCCGACCGCCATGTCGGCTGCCTTTTGCCGCTCCAGCAACGCCGCCTTGGCAAGGTCCTCGCGGCCTTTGCTCAGCGCCAGCTCTGCTTTCTCAGTCCAGCTCGACTGCAGCTCGTCGAGGCGGGAGAGGGTGCGGCGCATGTCCTTGCCGTCGGCGATGGTCTTGGCCGCCGAAGCCCTGACCTCTACCAGCGTTTCTTCCATTTCGAGGATTATCATCCGGATCATCCGCGCCGGGTCTTCGGCACGGTCGAGCAACTCCGCCATGTTGGCGGCGACAATGTCCCGGGTTCGGGAAAATATGCTCATTCAGAAACTCCGCAGTGAATTCAGGGCCCTGTACGGCTTTATACCATTCAAGCTCCGTGCCAACTTTGGAATATTGGCTCCCCACCGCGAAAAGCCCGTATTTTCGACAAACGGCGGTGCAAAATATCTTGCCAAGAGGTGGGATATGACACCAACGTTCGGCGCGTGGAGCGGGGTGATACATTCGTCGGGCAGAGCAACGTCGTTCTCGATGCGGTCGAGCGCGCCAGCCGCGCCGCTGCGCTCAATCGTCCGGTGCTCGTCATCGGCGAGCGCGGCACCGGCAAGGAGCTGATCGCCGAGCGCCTTCACCGGCTGTCGCCGCGCTGGTCGGGGCCGCTGGTGACGATGAATTGCGCAGCCTTGCCGGAGACGCTGATCGAGGCGGAGCTGTTCGGCCATGAAGCGGGCAGCTTTACCGGCGCCGCCAAGACTCGTCACGGCCGCTTCGAGCAAGCCGACGGCGGCACCTTGTTCCTCGACGAACTCGCGACCTTGTCGTCGCCGGCGCAGGACCGGTTGTTGCGCGCCGTCGAATATGGCGAAGTGACCCGGATCGGCGCTTCCAAGCCGATCATCGTCGATGTCCGAATCGTCGCCGCGACCAACGAGGATCTGCCGAGCCTGGTGGATGGCGGACGGTTCCGCGCCGACCTGCTCGACCGGCTGTCGTTCGAGGTCGTCACCTTGCCGCCGCTGCGGGCCCGGGCCGGGGACATCCCCTTGCTGGCCGAGCATTTCGGGCGCCGCATGGGGGTCGAGCTCGACTGGCCGAACTGGCCCGGATTTTCAGCCCGAGCGATGAGCGATCTGGAAAATTATCATTGGCCGGGCAATGTCCGCGAGCTGCGCAACGTCGTCGAGCGAGCGGCGTACCGGTGGGAGGATGCCGAGCGGCCGATCGACGCCATTCAGTTCGACCCGTTTCATTCGCCCTGGGCGCCGCTGCGGGCCGGGGGCGAGGTTCGGCCCGCGGCCGAAGCGGTCGCGGCCCAAGCGGCACAAATCGATCCCCCCTCCGCCGAGATTGCACCCGCATCTACCGGCGACTTCCGCGGCGACGTCACCGCTTTCGAGCGGGCGCTGCTCGAGGATGCACTGTCGCGCAACCGGTTCAACCAGCGGGCGACGGCGGCGGCGATCGGGCTCAGCTACGACCAGCTTCGCCATGCGCTCAAGCGGCACAAGCTGCTCGACGCGGGCAGCGGCTAGTCGGCTTGTTTGCCGGACTGTCCGAGGCGGCTATTGGACCGCGAAGCCCCGTTCCTACGTTGGTCCGGTAACCTGCCGACAGGAGAGAGACATGGCCTACACCGTCCC
This sequence comes from Sphingomonas sp., assembly GCA_013812805.1. Lineage (GTDB taxonomy): Bacteria > Pseudomonadota > Alphaproteobacteria > Sphingomonadales > Sphingomonadaceae > Sphingomicrobium. The sequence goes on from JACCSV010000067.1 coordinate 7,702, forward strand.
ACCGCTGCCCTACGACTATGGGGCGCTCGCGCCCGTCATCGACGAGCAGACGATGAAGCTTCACCACGACAAGCATCACCAGGCCTATGTCGACAATCTCAACAAAGCGGTGGACGCCGACGGCTCGCTTCAGGGCCGTGACCTGGCGGAGATTTTGCGCGGGGCGTCAAGCCTGCCCAAGCCGGTCCGCAACAATGGTGGCGGGCACTGGAACCACAGCTTCTTCTGGGAAGCGATGGCGGCGCCCGGAAGCAGCGAGCCGCAGGGCGAGCTACGCGATGCGATCGCCTCTAAATGGGGCTCGCAGGAGGGCTTCCAGGAGAAATTCAACGCCGCCGGCGTCGGCCAGTTCGGGTCCGGCTGGGTCTGGCTCGTGGCCACCGGCGAGGGCGGGCTCGAGATCACCGCGACGCCCAACCAGGACAATCCATTGATGGACGTCGCCGAGGTTCGCGGAACGCCGATCCTGGGCAACGACGTATGGGAGCACGCTTATTACCTGACCTATCAGAACCGCCGCGCCGACTATCTCAAGGCGTGGTGGCAAGTGGTCGACTGGAACAGGGCGTCGCAGCGCCTGGCCGCGGCCGGCAGCTAGCTCTTGAGCCGGTAGCCGGTCCGGAAAATCCACCAGACGCCCGCCAGACAGGCGAGGAAGAATGCGAAGGTCGCCGCCAGCGCGGTGCCGAACGCGACGTCGGCGGTGCCGAAAAAGGTCCAGCGGAAGCCGTTTATCAGATAGACGACCGGGTTGAACAAGGTGATCGAGCGCCACGGCTCGGCGAGCATGTCGATCGAGTAAAAGGCGCCGCCGAGGAAGGTCAGCGGCGTGACGATCAGCAGCGGGATCACCTGCAGCTGCTCGAACCCCTTGGCCCAGATGCCGACCATGAAGCCGAACATGCAAAAGGTCAGCGCCACCAGGATCAGGTATAGGAGCATCAGCACCGGGTGAGCGACGCTGATCGGCACGAACAGGTGCGCGGTGGCGAAGATGACCAGGGCAACGATCATCGCCTTGGTCGCAGCCGCCCCGACATAGCCGAGCACGGTTTCGAAGGCCGATAGCGGTGCCGACAATATCTCATAAATGGTGCCGGTGAAGCGCGGCATGTGGATGCCGAAGCTCGCGTTGAAGATGCTCTCGGTGAACAACGACAGCATCATCAGCCCGGGGACGATGAAGCTGCCGTAGGGGATGCCGCCGATCTCGGTCATCCGGCTGCCGATCGCCGCACCGAAGACGATGAAATAGAGCGAGGTAGTGATCACCGGCACCGCCAACCCCGTCCACAAGGTACGGCGGAAGCGGTGCAGCTCGAACTTGTAGATGGCGAGAACGCCGCGCCAGTTCATGCCCCCATGCTCCCACGTCCGTTCGTCCTGAGCGAAGCGCAGCGAAGTCGAAGGGCGTCCGCGCCAGCGCCCTTCGACTTCGGCGCCACGCGCCTACGCTCAGGACGAACGGTGGTGGTCATGCCGCGCTCCTCTGCTCGTGGATCAGCCCGACGAAGATGTCCTCCAGGCTCGACTGCTTGGTGTCGAGGTCCTTGAAGGCGATTCCCGCGTCCCGCATCGCCGTCAGCAGCGAGGGAATGCCGGTGCGTTCCGCATTGGCGTCGAACTCGTAGGACAATGTGCTTCCGTCCTCGCTGAGCTTGGGCTGCCATTCGGCGAGCTCGGGCGGCACCTCGCCCAGCGGTTCGCTCAGCTGCAGGTGCAGGATCTTGCGGCCGAGTTTCTGCATCAGCGCCGTCTTCTCTTCCACCAGGATCAGCTCGCCCTTGGCGATGACGCCGACGCGGTCGGCCATCTCCTCGGCTTCCTCGATGTAATGAGTGGTGAGGATGATCGTCGTGCCTTGCTCGCGAAGCCGCCGCACCAGCGCCCACATGTCGCGGCGAAGCTCGACGTCGACGCCCGCAGTGGGCTCGTCGAGGAACAAGATGTCGGGCTCGTGAGCGAGCGCCTTGGCGATCATCACCCGGCGCTTCATCCCCCCGGACAGGTCCTTCAAAATCTGGTTGCGCTTGTCCCAGAGCGACAGGTCGCGAAGAATCTGCTCGATCTTAGCGGGGTCGGGCGCTCGTCCGAACAACTCGCGGCTGAAGCTGACGGTGCTGATCAGCGGCTCGAACACGTCCATCGTCAGCTCTTGGGGCACCAGGCCGATGCGCTTGCGAGCATGGCGGTAATCGGCGCGCCAGTTGCGGCCATCGACCAGCACTTCGCCGGCGGTCGCAGTGACGATTCCGCAGACGATGCTGATCAGCGTCGTCTTGCCGGCGCCGTTGGGGCCCAGCAGCGCGAAAATCTCGCCACGGCGGATGTCGAGGTCGACGGATTTCAGCGCCTCGGTGCCGCTCGCATAGGCCTTGCGGAGCCCGCGGATCGAGAGGATCGGATCGCTCACTCGACGGGTCCGGGCTCGGTGGGCTCCGCAGCCTCGCGGGTCAGGCCGTGCTTCATCAGCATCGGGATGTTGGCGGCGGCGA
>JACCSV010000221.1 GCA_013812805.1 Sphingomonas sp.
TGCCGCTACAGGGGCTGTACCTGTGCGGGTCGGGTGCGCACCCGGGCGGCGGAGTCACTGGAGCGCCCGGGCATAACGCGGCCCGGGCCATCCTCGCCGACCGCCGGCCGTGGTCGAGGCGCAAGCCATGACCGCGCCCCTCGCCGGGCTGCGCGTGCTCGACCTCAGCCGCGTTCTCGCCGGGCCGTGGTGCACGCAATTGCTCGCCGATCTTGGCGCGGACGTGATCAAGGTCGAGAAACCGGGCGCGGGCGACGACACTCGGCACTGGGGGCCGCCGTGGCATGAGCAGGACGGCGAGCGGGTCGCGGCCTATTTCCTGTCCGCCAACCGCGGCAAGCGCTCGGCCGCGATCGACATCGCCAGCGAGGAGGGCGCCGAGCTGGTGCGCCGGTTGGCTGAGCGCAGCGACGTCGTCGTCGAGAATTTCAAGGTCGGCGGCCTGGCGAAATACGGACTCGACGCAGCGTCGCTTCGGGCGGCCAACGAGCAGCTAATCGTCGCCTCGATCACCGGGTTCGGTCAGGACGGCCCGTACGCGGACCGCGCCGGCTATGATTTCATGATCCAGGCGATGGGCGGGCTGATGAGCATAACCGGCCAGCCCGACGGTTCGCCGGGCGGTGGGCCGATGCGCGTCGGGGTAGCGGTCGCAGACCTGTTCACCGGCATGTACACCGCCGTCGCCATCCTCGCCGCGCTTCACCGCAGGCATTCGAGCGGGGAGGGCGGGCACATCGACATGGCATTGTTCGACACGCAACTCGCGGTGCTTGCGAACCAGGCGTCGAACGCGCTGGTTTCGGGCGAGGACCCGCCGCGGCAGGGCAACACGCACCCCAACATCGTTCCCTATCGGCCATTCGACACCGCCGACCAGCCGATCATTATCGCCGTCGGCAATGACCGGCAGTTCGCGCGGCTGGCGCGGATGTGCGGGCATCCCGAGTGGGCGCAAGACCAGCGGTTCGTGACCAATTCCGCGCGAGTCGCGCACCGCGCAGAGATCGAGACGCTGGTGCAGGAGGCAATCGCCACGCGAACGGCGGCCGACTGGCTCGCCGCGCTGGAGCAGGCGCATATCCCGGCCGGGCCAATCAACCGCGTCACCCAGGCGCTGCGCGACATTCAGGCGCAGCACCGGCAGATGGTGCGGTCAATTGGCGGCATCCCACTGGTCGGGTCACCAGTCCGGATTGATGGCGAGCGCGAGGATTCCGGGCTGCCGCCGCCAAGGCTCGGCGAGCATACCGAGCTGGTGCTAGGCGAGCTTGGGCTCGGCGCTGGTCAGCTCGGGCAGCTCAGGGCAGCCGGAGTGATCGGCTAGGCGACGCGCTCAGCGCGCAGCGCCGCAAGTCCGCTACTGGTCGATCCGCTCCTCGCCGTAGCGCGATTTGATAAAACGGCCGTGGGTCTCGAGCGCGGCGACGTCGGAGCGCGCCAGCTTCTGCGAAATCTCCGCAAGCGCGACGCGGCCTGCGGCAAGCCCCTCGACCAGCCGCTCGTTGACGGTCACGCCTTCGCCGTCGCGCTCGTCGCGGAAGCCGCTGGGCACGTTGATGTAGCGGTCGATGAGGCCGGGGAGGTGGAGCGACATCAGCCGGCGCGCGTCCTGTGCCTCCGGGTCGAGAGTGTCGATGCGCTCGAGCGTCTGCTTGAGCGAACCGAGCTGAGCGCTGATCGAATCGATCTCTGTACGCGCGGGAGCAGGCAGTGCCGCACGAGCCCGATACAGATAAGAGTCGAACCGCTGCACCATTTCGCCATTGGCGAGATCGGCAGTCGGCGCTCGCGTGGCCTGTGGCTGCGAGGGCAGGAACGCCATGAGTGCGGCGACTCCGATCGCAAGGCCAATCGCCGCGAGAAAGCCGAACATTCCGATCGGTACGATCAGCCCGACGACGATGGTGAGGATGCTGATGACGCCGATCGCGACGCCGACGCGAGCGGCGCGGCGGCCGAAGTCGGCATTGACTCGCTTGCGTTCGCGCCTGGCGGCTTCGCGGACCGAGCCTTCCCGCTCGTCGAGGGCGCGAGTGACCCGGTCGAAGCGGGCGAGTGCCCGACCGACCTTGTCGCTGACTTCCGTCATTTGCTCTCCAGCGGAGTGAACGGCGATGACGACGGGCCGGACAGCCGGCCTTTTTCGACACCCTCGGCGCGCGCGATATAGCCGCGCGACTTCTCGACTTCGGAGGACAGGGTTTCAACGGTCTGCTTCATGCTGCCGAGCGCCTGCAGCTTGAAGGCGTCGATCTGGTCCATCGTCTCGTAGATGTTCTGGAAGGCGCGCTGCAGCGTCTCCAGCGGGATCATCGACGACGCCGCCTGTTCGTGGATCGCGCCGGTCTGCGACTTGAGCATCTCGCCGGTGGTGTCGATCATCCCCGCCGTGGTGGTGTTCAGGGCGCCGATCTGCTCCAGCACCAGCTTCTGGTTGGTCAGCGCCTGTGCGACGGTAACCGCGGTGCGAAGTGCGGCGACGGTGGTCGTCGACGCCCGATCGACGCCCTTGACCAGCTCGACATTGTTCTTCTTGACCAGGTCGAGCGCGAGATAGCCCTGCACCGTCACCGCCATTTGCGTCAGCAAATCTGTGGTGCGCTGGCGGGTGTAGAAAAGGGCGCTTTCGCGGATCGCCTTGGCCTTGGCAGGTTCGCTTGCGTCGAGCTCATTGGCCTTGTCCTCGAGGCTCTTGTCGAGGCTCTTGGAGATGTGGATCATCTGCTCGAGCTTGTGCATCGTTTTCCACAGCTGCGCCCGCTCGGTGTCGATCGCTGCATTGTCCATTAGCAGCTCGTCCTTGCCCGAGCCGAGCCGTGCGAGAATCGCCGAGATATGCGTCTGCGAGCTTTGATACTGGCGGAAGTAATTGCGCATCTTGCCGCCGAACGGGATCAGCCCGAACAGCTTGCGCCCGGGTGTCAGCCGACCGTTCTTGGACGGGTCGAGCTTCTCGACGGTCAGCCGGAGCTCGGTTAAATCGGCGCCGATCCCGGTGTCGCTGTCGATCGCCTTGACCGGCCGGTCGAGGAAACGGTTGGATGCGCCCGCCGCCTCGCCGATTTCCTTGCGGCCCATCGCGGTCAGCTGGTCGACTTTCTTGCCGAATTCCGGGCTGTTGGAATCGAGCGCCGAAAGCTCCTCGACGAACTGGGCGACTTTCTTGTCGAGCTCGCTGGTCTCGCCCGCCTTGAGCGGCACCAGCCCCGCGGAATCGGCCGGCGCGATCGGCTGCAGCGGCTCGGGAGCGTCGAGCTTCAGCTTGGTTGCGGTGGTCGTTCCTGCTTCGCTTGCCATCTCGCTTAGTCCTTCCGCCCTGATTGCTGCGACGGTGAACGGCACCCGTTCCAGACGCAAGGGGGTTTCCAGCTGTATTATAGGTGTAATACGCCCCGGCGCAAGGGCCGGATCCCTCAAGTCGCAAGGATTTGATTAACCATCAAACGCAACCGTTCGCTCACCTTGACGGCGCTACACGGCAGCCTGCGCATAGAGGGTTGGGCCTGAAAGAATGATCGCCTTCATCAAACGCCTGTGGCGCGATCGCCGGGGCAACGCATTGGTTATCGCTGGCGCCGCACTGCCACTCCTGGTCGGCTCGGCCGGCCTGGCGGTGGACACCATCCATTGGGCGATGTGGAAGCGGCAGCTGCAGCGCGCGGCCGACTCCGCGGCATTTGCCGGTGTCCATGCGAAGGTCGAGAAGAACGCGAACATGACGGCAGCGCAGGCCGTCGAAGGCGACCTGCTGAAGCACAACAGCACCGGCATCGCCCTGCTCGGGGGTTACCCGCAAATTTCCTACCCGAATGCTAGCGGCTACACCGACGCGGTTCAGGTGACGCTCGCCGTCCAGAAGCAGCTGAGCTTCTCCTCGCTGTTCATGTCTGCAGCGCCGACCATCACGGTAACCGCCACGGCGGCGGTGTTCGAGGCTTATTCCTATTGCGCTATTGCGAAGGCCAAGACCGGTCCTGGAATCATCATCGCGGGCAGCACCAACGTCGATCTGGGTTGCGGGGCGATTTCGCACTCCATGGACGGGATCAACTCCGTCGACGTGAACGGCACCGGCCACACCTTTAGTGCCGACCCCGTCGCTGCGGTCGGTGGGATCGACGGCGCCATCAATGGGTCGGAGAACCTGCTCCCGTTCACCGCCGAGGTCGACGATCCCTACGCGAGCCTTTCGACGGCGGTGCCCGCCGATATGCCTTGCCGGAACTTCAACAACCCTTCGACTACGAAGCCGGACGGCAGCAAGGAACCCGGCTGCTATAATAGTTTCAACCTCGGAGGCGGCACTGTCGACCTCAGCCCGGGCGTCTATTACGTGAACAACGCGAACATTCACTTGACCGGAAACGAGCGCCTGCAAGGGGACGGGGTCACCATCATCCTGACCGGCAGCAACCCCGGCACCTTGTCGATGGCCGGTAACTCGTCGATGGATCTGACTGCTCCGACGACGGGCACTTATGCCAACATGGTGCTGATCCAGTCGGCGAGCGCGGAGGTCGGCAACAACAACACCATCAACGGCGACAACAATACCTCGCTCGATGGCGCTATCTATTTTCCAAACGGCGACCTGACCTTCAGCGGAAGCTCCGCCGGCGCGACCCAGTGCGTGATGATGATCGGCTGGACGCTTACCTTCAGCGGTGACGCCGATATTCAGAATGATATCAGCAGCTGTGAGGCGGCGACGCAGGTCGACGGCAAGAAGGTGAGGTTGATCGCATGACGCGCTCGCTTCTCCGCTGCGAGCAAGGCAACTCGTTCATCGAGATGGCCTTTGCCGCGCCCCTCCTGGCGTCGCTGCTGATCGGCATGGTCGACCTCAGTCGCGCGGTTTCGACCAAGCTGCAGATGGTGCAGGTGGCGCAGCGCACGATCGAGCGAGTCCAGCGCAACGGCTTCGAGCCAGACCACGCGGAAACGCTGGAAACGGAAGCGGAAACCGCCGCCGGCGGCGGAGCAACCGCGACTGTGTCGGCATGGCTGGAGTGCGGGAGCAGCACCACCAAGCTCGGCTACACCGACAGTTGTGCATCGGGTCAAGCCTATGCGCGCTTCGTCGGCATTTCCGTCAGCACTAATTTCGAGCCGGTGTTCGGAACGGACATCTTCCCCGGTGCCAACGCCGACGGGACGTTCACCCTTGCAGGCACCGCCGGAGTACGCACCCAATGAAGATGGCGCGCAAGCTTGCAGCCGATCGCGAGGGCTCCGCGGCAATCGAGTTCGCGATCGCCGTGCCCGTCCTGGTGCTGTTCATGTGGGGCATCTTTCAAATGGCGATAGTCTATCGCGCCAATGCGGGGATGCAGCACGCGCTCGGCGAGGCCGCGCGTCACGCAACCATTTTCCCGACGCCGGCGGACTCCGAGATCCAGTCCAGGATTACGTCCGGCAAGTTCGGGCTCGACAACGGCACATGGAGCACACCGACGATCACCACCAATACGGTTGCCAAGACCAAGGTGATCGAGGTCACATACTCTCAACCGACCGACTTCTTGTTCTTCCAGGGCCCGACGGTCACGCTGACCCGTTCGAAGCTGGTGTACCTCTCGACCTAGGCCGCCGGCCCCGCCCTGCGCTCGAAGAAGGCCAGGATCGCGGCTTTCACCTCCGCGCTCTCCAGCCGCTCGGCGAAGTAGCCGCTTTCAAGTTCGATCCGCTCGACAATCTCGCCAGAATTCCCGCGGCGAAGCAGGTCCTGGGTCAGCTGCAGCGCCTCCTTGGGCTTCGCGAGCAGCCGCTGCACCACTTCCGCCAGCGTGTCTTGCGCCGAGCCGTCGGCAACGATGTGGCTGACGAGCCCGAACTCAAGCGCCTCCGCCGCTCCAAAGCTGTCGCCGAGCAGCAGCCAGCTCGCAGCTCGCCGGCGCCCAGCGAGTTGCGGGATCAGCAGTGAGCTCGCCGCTTCCGGCACCAGTCCGAGATCGACGAACGGCATCGAGAAGCGGGCACTTTCCTCGGCGATCACGAGGTCGCAGTGAAGCAGCAGAGTAGTGCCGATTCCGACGGCATTGCCGTGCACCGCGGCGATCAACGGCTTGGGGTTAAGCGCGAGCGCGCGCAGCAGCCGCATTACCGGTATCTCCTCGTCGCGCGGCAGTGCGGTGAGGAAATCGGCAAGATCGTTGCCGGCGGTGAAATCCTGGCCTTCGCCTCGGATGGTGATCAGGCGGACGTCGCCGTCCGTCGCGGCACTTTCCACCGCCTCGGCAAGCGCCGCATACATGGCGACCGTGATCGCGTTGCGCCGATCGGGGCGGGCGAGCGTGATCGCCAGCACTCCGTTCGCGCGCTCGATCAGCACCTCCTTGACCATGCGGCACCCCGTTCCGAATCGGATGACTGGTCCGACTTCAGCCGCTATGCCGCCGCTGAGCCCAGCTTTGAAAGACACAGATGAAGTTCTTCGCCGATACTGCCGAAATTGCCGAAATTCGCGATCTTGCCGCCACCGGTCTCCTCGACGGCGTTACCACCAACCCCTCGCTGGTGCACAAGTCGGGGCGCAATTTTCTCGAGGTGGTGCGCGAGATTGCCGATCTGGTCGAAGGCCCGGTGTCGGCCGAGGTCGTCGCGATCGATTATGACGAAATGATGCGCGAGGCGGACGTGCTCCGCGCGATTGGCGACAATATCACCATCAAGGTGCCGCTAACGCCGGACGGGCTCAAGGCGTGCAAGGCGCTGACCGAGGGCGGGACGATGGTCAACGTCACTTTGTGCTTCTCGGCAGCGCAGGCGCTGCTTGCGGCCAAGGCGGGGGCGACGTTCATTTCGCCGTTCGTCGGCCGCCACGACGACGTCGGATTCGACGGCATGGCGCTGATCGCCGACATCCGCCTGATCTACGACAATTACGACTTCGCGACGCAGATCCTGGTCGCCAGCGTCCGCCACCCGATGCACGTCGTCGAGGCGGCGAAGATCGGCGCGGACGTGATGACGGCACCGCCCAAGATCATCCACCAATTGTTCAAGCACCCCCTGACCGACGCCGGCATTGCCAGCTTCCTCAAGGATTGGGAAGCGACCGGGCAGAAAATCTGAGCTGGTTGCTGACGCCGCCGCTCATCCTTTATACATGCGCTGTGGAGTTAGTCGGACCATGGGCTCGAGACATCTTATGGTGGGCTGCGCGCTGCTGCTTCTGGCCGGCGGGAGCGCCTGCGCGGTGAACCGGCCGACGACGGCCGCAGCCAGCTGCATCGTGCAAGGCGGCGAGTTGCTGCCGCCCGAAACCGGTGGCGCCGCAGCACTTTGCGCGGAAATCGAGGCGGCGACCGCCGGGTTGCCGACGCCGGCACGGGTCTCGGTCCGAGTCCTCTCGCCGGTAATGCTTGCGGCCGATGTAACCGTCGGCGACCGCGCCTTGCCGCAAATCAAGATGGCGCGATCCGACAGCCAGCTCGATCGCGCGGCGTTCCGGCGGTTTGCTCAAGCGATCGCGATCGCTTCCGCCGCGGACTAGTTTGCGGGTCAGCCTTCAGTTTAGCGTAAGGATTGCGTGGGGTAACAAGGATTCGCCCTCGCTTGAGGCAGTTGCCCCGGCGGCCAAACGCATATTGTAGGAAATTAACCCGTTTCGGCGTAACATCGCCGGCGATGGGACAGTTGATCCAGTTCGAAGAGCATGCCGTCGCCCGGCTTCGCGAGCGGCTTGGCGCGGCCGAGGAGGCGAACCAGGACCTGATCGCCTTTGCCCGCGGCCATTCGGGTGCGGTTGCTTCCATCCACGCTGCAGTCCTGGCGGCGATGGAGGCGGACTGTGTCGACACTTTGCTTCACGTCATAACCCAAGAATGGCCGTTGATCCTGGGTATCGACGCGGTCGCGGTGGGCCTGGTGGTCGGCGAGCGCGGGTTGCGCGCCGACGGCAACGGGGTCCAGGCGGTCGAAGCCTCGTTCCTCCAGCGCCAGCTCGACCAGCTGGCACCGGTCGAGCTGCGCACCGTCGAGCGCGGCCATCCCCTGTTCGGCCCCGCCTGTGAGCTAATCCGCGCCGAAGCGCTGGTCAGGATCGATTGCGATCCGCCGCTTCCAGGCGGAGTCATCGCACTCGGACAGCGGGCGGCATTGCCGCTCGATGCCCGGCACGGCTCCGAGCTGTTGCTGTTCCTCGGCCGCTCGGTCGCGACTATCATCACCCGGTGGCTCGCCCGTCACTAACCCTGGCATTCGCTGTTCTGCTGCTCGGCGGCTGCAGGGAGTCGCCGGTGGTGATCGACGGGACCAGCCAGGAAACGTTCGAGCGGACTACGGCCGACGCCCGGCGCCAGCTCCCCGATTCCGACCGACTGGTTTTCGACCGCGCGCTCCGAACCGTCGGAGCTCGCCGGATGGCCAACCGCGACGCGGCGGCACTGGCAAGGGTGACGTTCGACGGGATGACGGCGCAAGAGGTGGTTTCCGACCAGCGCCGTCGCGACTGAGTCCAAGCCGCGGCTAGACGCAATCGCCCCGCGCTCCTATCTGCCGGGCAAAATGGAAGGACGTGGATGACCCAGTTCGACGACCGCGAGCGCGCCTTCGAGACCAAGTTCGCGCACGACGAAGCAATGAATTTCAAGATCATCGCCCGCCGCAACCGGCTGCTTGGCGAATGGGCGGCGCGCAAAATGGCGCTGTCCGACGAGGAGACCGCCTCTTACGCCAAGGACGTGGTCCGCGCCGACTTCGAGGAAGCAGGCGACGAGGACGTGATCCGCAAGGTGCTGGGCGACCTCACCGCTGCCGGGGTCGAGGTGAACGACGCGGAGATTCGCGAGGCGCTCGAGCACAAGACCGTGGACGCCAAGCGGCAGATCATCGAGGCGACGAACATCTGATGCCGATGCCGGCAACCGAGATCGAGCGCTTGATCCGCGAAGGAATTCCCGGCGCGGAGGTCACAATCACCGATCTTGCCGGCGACGGCGACCATTATGCCGCCCGCGTCGTGAGCCCGGCCTTTTCCGGCGTCAGCCGTATCAGGCGCCACCAGCAGGTCTATGCCGCGCTCGGCGGGCGGATGGGCGGAGAATTGCATGCGCTGCAGCTGCAGACAGTAGCGCCCGAGGAGATAGTCAGTGAGTGAAGCCAAGCAGCGGATCGACGAGATCGTCAGGTCAAATCAAGTGGTGCTGTTCATGAAGGGGACGGCGCTGTTCCCCCAGTGCGGCTTTTCAGGCCGGGCGATCGCCATCCTCGACCATTTGAAGGTCCCGTTCGAAACCGTCGACGTCCTCCAGGACCAGGAGATCCGCCAGGGCATCAAGGCATACAGCGACTGGCCGACCGTTCCCCAGCTTTACGTCAAGGGGGAGTTCGTCGGCGGGTCGGACATCATGATGGAAATGTTCGAGAGCGGCGAGCTGCAGCAGCTGGTCGGCGCTCTTGCCGAGTAGCAGGCGAAACAAAAAGGACGGTGAAGCGGGACCAGAAACCGCGACACCGTCCTTTTCATTTGGCGTGGAACCAAGTGGACGCTTAATTCAAAGCAACGGGCGTGCCAAATGCAACAATTGGCAGTTTTGAAACATTTTCCAGACCATCTGCAACATGTCTCGCGAGCCGGTCGTAAAGTTTTCCGACAGGGTCCGAACCTGAACGCGGTTGGCACCTTTGGGCGAGCCGCGGAGTTGACGGTTCGATGACAACCAGCGCCCGCGGCACCTCTCGGCTGATCTGCGACCTGACCCAGAGCTGGTCGTCGGTGGGTGGCGGCGTTCGGACGTATCTGGCGCACAAGCGGGAGCACATCCTCGAGCGCACTCGTCATCGCCACCTGCTGATCATTCCCGGCCCCAACGACCAGGTGGACGAGGGGGAGCGGGCAATCACGGTGACGATTGCCTCGCCCCAGGTGCCGGGAAGTTCGCACTATCGGCTGTTGCTTCGCAATCGTGCGGTGCGCTCGGCACTTGAGCGCTTCAAGCCCGACCTCATCGAGTGCCAGGACAGCTACAATCTGCCGTGGGCGGCGATCGCCCACCGCAAGCGCTACCCCGAGACGGTGCTGGTGGGTGGATACTTCACCGATTTTCCCAGCGTCTATGTCGAGCGGCCGTTCGCCAGGTTCATCGGCCGCGACCTGGCCGCCGCCGCCGCCCAGGTTTGCTACCGGTATTGCGGAAGCCTCTATCGCCGCTTCGACGCTTTGTACGTCCTGAGCGAGAACGGCGGCCTCGAGGAGCTGCGCCGGCGCGGCATCGATAATCCCCGGACCGTGCCCCTGGGCGTGGAGCTGGGCGAATTCCGCTCCGACCGGCGCGACCCCGCGCTTCGTAGATCGCTGGGGCTCGACGATGGGCAACCGCTGCTCATCTATGTCGGACGGCTTCATATCGAGAAGAAGCCCGACGTCGTCGTCGAGGCGTTCCGAGCGCTTCCACAAGAGCTTGGAGCCAAGCTCGTACTGCTTGGCGACGGGGCGATGCGCGAGCAACTGGTCGACATCAACGATCCTCGGATCGTCATGCCGGGTTACGTCTACGACCGCAGCGAGATTGCCCGCTGGCTGGCAAGCGCCGACATTTATGTTTCCGCCTTCGCGCAGGAGACATTCGGCGTGTCGATTGTCGAGGCGCAGGCTTCCGGACTGCCGATCGTCGGGGTGGCGAGCGGCGCCTTGCTCGACCGGGTGAACGAGGAGACGGGGCGGCTTGGTCCGGTCAACGACGCGGAAGCGATGGCCCGCAACATCGTCGAGGTGTGGAACGGCGATCGCAAGGGGATGGGAGAGGCGGCGCGCGAGCGCGCACTGCAATTCAGTTGGGACCGGACCTTCGAAACCCTGTTCAGCGACGTCTATCCGCTGGCATTCGCCAACCGACGCGCCGCCTTGTCGCGAGGACAGACGGGAGCGCTCGTGCGGGGCACGGCGTCCTAGCTGTTCATTAGCCATCCATCGCCCGGCGGCGACAATCGACCGGGAATAGAGGGTACGCAGTGACAGTTACGACCACGATTTTCGGCGCGCTGCTGGCTGCGTCCAGCCCCGTTCAGGCGGCGCCAGCTGCGACTGCGCCCGAAGCGTCGAAATCCTTCGACCTTGCGCGCCTCAAGTTCGACCAGTGCCCGGGTGAGCGGTTCGATTTCCAGGTCAGCGAGCAGACCAAGGTCGAGCTTTGCAGCAAGGCCGGCGCTTCCAAGGACGAAATTGCGCAAATGCTCATGAGCGCCATCAGGCAACTTGAATCGGGCGACCGGATCCGGGCTGCGTCCCTCGACCAGATCGTCGCGCAAATCCGCGTCAAGCTCGCCGAGGTGCAGGCGCGCTAGCTTGGCGGCTTTCCCGTGACCGGCGTCCATGCCACA
>JACCSV010000085.1 GCA_013812805.1 Sphingomonas sp.
ATGTACTTCCACGACAATAGCTATGGCGTGCCGGTGATGATCGCCGGCTTCGCGCTGATCCTCGTCACCATGTACAATTGGTGGGCCAACACCGTCCGCGAAGCCCATGGCGGCGACCACACGCCGGTCGTCCAGCTGCACCTGCGCTACGGGATGATAATGTTCATCGCCTCGGAGGTGATGTTCTTCCTCGCCTGGTTCTGGGCGTTCTACAGCGCTGCTCTGTTTCCCTCGGCGGTCGAAGCGGTCGGCGGGCAGTGGCCGCCCAAAGGCATCGAGGTTCTCGATCCATGGGGCTTCCCTCTTCTCAACACCCTGATCCTGCTGTGCTCGGGGACCACGGTCACCTGGGCGCACCACTCGCTGCTTCAGGGTGACCGCCGAGGGCTCAAGCTGGGCCTGCTTTTGACGATCGTCCTCGGCATCGTCTTCAGCGGCGTGCAGGCCTACGAATATGCCCACGCGCCGTTCGATTTCAAAGGCAACATCTATGGCGCCACTTTCTTCATGGCGACCGGCTTCCACGGCTTCCACGTGCTGGTGGGAACCATCTTCCTGATCGTCTGCCTGATCCGCGCCAACCGCGGCGACTTCACGCCCAAGCAGCATTTCGGCTTTGAAGCGGCGGCCTGGTACTGGCACTTCGTCGACGTCGTGTGGCTGTTCCTGTTCGTCTCGATTTACGTCTGGGGCGGCTGGGGCGCGACGGTCCACGGCTGACGGGCGGATGGCTCCCATGACCGGGCGCCTGCCGTTGATCCCGACCTTTATCGTCGCTGCTGCTGTCGCGACGATGATTGCGCTGGGTGTCTGGCAGCTGAGCCGCGCTCAGTGGAAGGAGCAGTTGCTCAGCCAGTATCAAGACGCCTCCAAGCTTCCGCCGATCGCGTATCCGACGGCGCCGCGGACTGGCGAACCCCCGCTCTACCGCTGGGCGACGGGCAATTGCCTGCGGCCCGTCAGCCACCGCGCCACCGCCGGCCAGAATCGCAACGGCGAAGGCGGCTACGTCCACGTCGTCCAATGCGCGACCGGCGCCGAAGGCCCGGGGATGGCGGTCGAGATCGGCTGGTCGCGCGACCCCAAGGCGAAGTGGCAATGGCCGGGCGGACCCGTCACCGGGATGATCGCGCCGGACCGTGACAATCTGATGCGGCTGGTTGCGGCGACACCTCCCCCGGGCCTGGGGGCGAGCGCCATGCCTTCGGTGGAGGCGATCTCCAACAACCACCGTCTCTACGCGGTCCAGTGGTTCCTGTTCGCGGCGATCGCGCTGGTCATCTACGTGCTGGCGCTGCGCAAGCGGGCGCCCGCGAAGCCGCCCGCCTGACAGGCGCCGTGCAACAGCTGCAGACGCTGGTCGCCGAGCCGTGGGCAGACTGGGCGCTGATCGATTGCGGCGACGGCCGCAAATATGAGCGCTACGGAAATATGAAGGTGGTTCGGCCCGACCCGCAGGCGATGTGGGCGCCGGCGGGGGGCGACTGGAACCCGGACGCGACCTTCGTCCCCGGATCGGACGAGGAAGGCGGCGGCCGCTGGGTAGCGCACCGCCCCGTCCCGCGCGAATGGCCGCTGGCGCGCGGCGCGGTCCGCTTCAACGCCTCGCTGACGCCGTTCCGCCATCTCGGCTTCTTCCCCGACATGGCGCCGCAGTGGGACTGGATGCGGGAGCGCGCCGATGACGCCGAGATCCTCAACCTGTTCGGCTACACCGGGGTTGGCACTTTGCTGCTCAGCGACGCCGGCGCGCGGATGGTCCATGTCGACGCGTCGAAGAAATCCGTCGACGGCGGCAAGGCCAATGCGGCGCTGTCCGGCCTGACCGAGCGCCCGATCCGCTGGATGGTCGACGATGCGAGCAAATTTACCGCTCGCGAGGTTCGGCGGGGCCGGCGTTACGACGGCATCTTGCTCGACCCGCCGAAGTTCGGACGCGGACCGACGGGGGAGGTGTGGCGGCTCGAAGAAAACCTGGCGCCTTTGCTCGCCGATTGCCGCAAGCTGCTCGACGCCGACAGCCGCTTCATGGTGCTGACCGTCTATGCAGTGCGGATGTCGGCGCTGGCGATCGGCGAGCTGGTTGCACAGGCGTTCGCCGATCTCGGCGGCGGGGTCGAAGCCGGGGAAATGGCGGTGCGCGAGGAAGCTCGCGGGCTGCTCCTGCCCACGGCCATTTTTGCGCGTTGGTCTAGGTTCTAGCCACCCGGATTGCGGCACCGGCCACAAAGGGCGCTCCGGCCACCAACAGCAAGGCGATGGCGCATTCGAGGAGCAAAGCGCCCGAGGCCGCGTCCCCCGAGGCGCCGGCGCCGAAGATCAGCAGGGGGATGGCCAGGGGTAGGAGCAGCAGGCCCGCCAATGCGCCGGCTCTCGGCAAGCCCGCGGTCAGCGCCGCAACCGCGACGGCCAAGGCGGCGAGTCCGAGGGTGCCGATGCCGAGCGCCAGGAGCAGCCGCCCGAGTTCGTCCTGGGGGACTCCGATCAGAAACGAGCCAGGAATGGCGGCGAGCAGCAGCAGCGGCCCGAAAGTAATCCAATGTCCGGCGATCTTGGCGGCGGCGACGCTCTCGTCGGCGACACCGTGGAGGAACAGCTGGTCGAGCACTCCGTCGGCGCGGTCGGGCTCGACCAACCGCTCGATCGGGAGCAGGGCCGCGGTCAGCGCCGCGATCCACAACACGCCGCCGCCGATCCGCTCGAGAAGCCGCGGATCGGGGCCGACCGCGAACGGTACCAGCGTCGCGACCAGCAGGAAGAAAGCGGCAGGCAGCCACGCCGGCCCGGCAAAGGCGCGGCGCACTTCCCTCCCGACGAGGCTCGCGATCACGAGCAAAGCTCCAGCCGCGCCCAATCGCTGACGAGCGACGAATGCGAAGCGGCGATGACGGCTCCGCCGCGGGCGCGGTGCTTTGCGATCAGCGCTTCAACCAGGCCGATGCTGGCGGTGTCGAGGCCGTTCAGCGGTTCGTCGAGCAGCCACAGCGACGCGCCCGATCCGGCGACGCGCGCAAGCGAGGCCCGCTTCGCCTGGCCCGTCGAGAGATGCCGCACCGGCACCCGGGCGAGCTCACCGAGGCCAAGCGCATCCATCGCCGCCTCGGACGCGTCGCCGATCCAGTATTGCAGCGCGTGCAGCAACGGCAGCTCGCGGTCGAGCGCCAGCGAGCCGTCGGCCAAAGCGACGGGAATACGATCGACGGAGCCGGCCTCGGGCGCAAGCAGGCCTGCCGCGACGCGGAGCAAGCTCGACTTGCCGCTGCCGTTGGGGCCGGTCACCTGCAGTCCCTCGCCGGGGCCCACGGCGAAGCTCAAGCTCTCGAACAGCAGCCGTCCGCCACGGACGCAGCTGACTTCGTGGAAGCGCAGCAGCGACCTCACCCGGCGCTTTCCTCAAGTCGGTGGATGTCCTCGTCGGACAGGCCGAAGTGGTGGCCGATCTCGTGGATCAGCACGTGGGCGACGAGATGCTCGAGCGTGTTCTCACCATCCGCCCATTCATCAAGGATCGGCCGGCGGTACAGGAACACGCGCTCGGGCAGCGTCCCTGACTGCTCGACGCTTCGCTCGGTCAGCGGCACGCCTTCATACAGGCCGCTAAGGTCGAACGGGTCGTCGATCCCCATCTCCCGAAGCACCGCCTCATCGGCAAAATCCTCGATCTGCAGGACGACGTCGCCAACTGCAGAAGCGAAGGGGTGCGGCAGCCGCTCGAGCACTTGGCGCGCGATCGCCTCCATCTCCTCGGCCGAAGGCGGTTGTCCGAAGCGGCGCATCGCCGTGGGCATAGGGGCTTGGCACCGACGCCCGCAAGCTTGCCCGCTTGGCCGCGCATCCCTAATGGCGGCCGTCCGGCGTATGCGGAGCGGTGGCCGAGTGGTCGAAGGCGCTCGCCTGGAAAGTGAGTATACGGCAAAACCGTATCGAGGGTTCGAATCCCTCCCGCTCCGCCAC
>JACCSV010000121.1 GCA_013812805.1 Sphingomonas sp.
TGCGGCCTGGAAGCTGGCGCATGATCTCGTCGCGGTCGAAAGTGCCGGCGACATGGCCCATCCCGCGGTGCGAATGGAAATGCTTGCCGTCGAAGCTGGTGATTCCAGCGGCTTCCTGGCCGCGGTGCTGCAACGCGTGCAGGCCAAGCGCGACGAAGCTCGCGGCATTGTCGGCGCCCCAGATGCCGAACACGCCGCATTCTTCGCGAAGCTTATCGTCGTCGAACGGATTGGTCGTCAGCACGCGCCACCCCTGCTGAAGAGAGCCAGTGATATAGTGAAGGCCTGTCCGTATGTCGCCCCCGGCCTGAACCGGACTTGAAGCGGCGCTGAGCCTGCTCCAGAGGTGCGGTCAATAGAGGGGAGGAGGACGCATGCCGATCTATTCCGCGCCGGTCAAAGACACCCGCTACGTCCTCGAAGACGTGCTCGGTATCGGCCGCTATTCCAATCTTCCGGGTTTTGCCAACGCCACGCCCGACCTCGTCGAGGCGATTCTCGGGGAAGCCGGGCGCTTTGCTGGCGAGGTCCTCCAGCCGCTGAACAAGGTCGGCGACGAGATCGGCTGCAAGCGGAACGAGGACGGCTCGGTGACGACTCCCCCGGGGTTCAAGGAGGCTTATGAGCGTTTCTGCGAGGGCGGCTGGCCGACGCTGACCGCGCCGGAGGAATTTGGCGGGCAGGGCCTGCCGCACGTGATCGGCACCGCCATCGACGAATATGTCCTCTCCGCCAACCAGAGCTTCGAGATGTACCAGGGGCTGACCTCCGGCGCGATTGCCGCGCTTCTGGTCAAGGGCAGTGAGGAGCTCAAGCACACCTACATTCCCAACATGGTCACCGGCCGCTGGACCGGGACGATGAACCTCACCGAGCCGCATTGCGGCACCGACCTGGGGCTGCTCAAGACCCGCGCCGACCCGATGCCGGACGGAAGCTATGCGATCACCGGGACCAAGATCTTCATCTCCTCGGGCGAGCATGATTTGTCGGAGAACATCATTCACCTGGTGCTCGCCAAGATCTCTGGAGCACCGGACACGGTCAAAGGCATTTCCTTGTTCGTCGTACCCAAATTCCTGGTCGGCGAGGGTGGATCGATCGGCGACCGCAACGCGGTCAGCTGCGGCGCCATCGAGAAGAAGATGGGCATCAACGGCAACGCCACCTGCGTGATGAATTACGACGGCGCCCGCGGCTGGCTGGTCGGCGAGCCGGAAAAGGGCCTGGCGGCGATGTTCATCATGATGAACGCGGCGCGGCTTGGCGTTGGCCTCCAGGGCGTCGCGCAGGGCGAAGTCGCCTATCAGAACGCGGTTGCCTACGCCCGCGAGCGCCGCCAGGGCCGGGCACTCAACGCTGGCGAACGCGATGCCGACGCCAAAGCCGACACGTTGATGGTCCACCCGGACGTCCGCCGCATGTTGATGCAGATCCGCGCCTGGAACGAGGGTGGCCGGGCGCTGGTGCTGTGGGGCGCGCTGCAGGTCGACCTGCTGCACCGAAGCCAGAGCGAAGAGGAACGCCAGTCGGCCGACGACCTCGTCTCGCTGCTCACCCCGGTGATCAAGGGCTACATCACCGACAAGGGGTTCGAGGGCGCGGTGCTTGCCCAGCAGGTGTTCGGCGGCCACGGCTACATTCGCGAGCATGGCGTCGAGCAGTTCGTCCGCGACGCCCGGATCGCCCAGATCTATGAAGGCACCAACGGCATTCAGGCGATGGACCTGGTCGGCCGCAAGCTCGGCAAGGACGGCGGCCGAGCGATCCGCGCCTTTTTCGAACTAGTCGGCCGGGAGATTGCCGAGGCCAAGGCCGCCGGCGACCCCGCCGGCGTTGCCGCCGCGCTGGCGCCGGCGCTTGGCGATCTCACCCAGGCGACAATGTGGCTGGCCCAGAACGGCATGGCGGATCCCGACAACGCCGGCGCCGGCGCTTATCCTTACATGGACCTGCTTGGCCTGGTCAGCCTGGGGTGGATGTGGATGAAGATGGCCGCGGCCTCTTCGGCGGCGCTGCAGAACGGGGCGGAGGACCGCGCCTTCCACGAAGCCAAGCTCGCGACCGCCCAGTTCTACGCGCAGCGCGAGCTGGTCGAAGCGCCGTCGCTAAGGCGCAAGGTCGAAGCCGGCGCGGAGAGCGTCATGCGGCTGCCGGTCGAGGCGTTCTGACATCCCGTTAACGAATCGCTGTCGGATATTTGGTTAACAATTTCTTGCTGCCTCTGCCGAGCTGTGCCACGTTGAGACGAGCTGGACTGCGGCATTTCCGTGACCGTTGCTTTACGCATAGGGCGGCCGCTCGAAAAAATCATCAGGGGGGGCACGAACATGACAATTTACATTGGTAACTCGACGTCCGAACGAATCAACGGAACGAGCAGCGCAGATACGATCGACGGTCGCGGCGGCAACGACGTCATTTACGGCTATGACGGCGACGACAGCATCTGTGGCGGCGCTGGTGCGGACCTCATCTAGGGCGGGGGCGGCAACGACGAGATTACTGGCGGCAATGGGCACGGTACGCCGGCTGCCAAAGACGTGATCTACGGCGGGCGCGGCAACGACATCCTGCTTGGCGAGGGCGGAAACGATTATCTTTCCGGGGGAAGCGGTGCCGACCGGCTCAACGGTGGCGCGGGCGACGACAAGCTGATCGGCGGCTCCGGAGCCGACCTGTTCATTTTCGATGAGGCTTCCGGCGGACCGGGCAACGACCGCATCGCCGGATTCACCACCGGCGTCGACCAAATCGATCTGAGCGCTTTTGGGATAACGCTGGACGACATCACCGCGACCAGCTCGGGCGGCAACACGGTTCTGGCGATCGACACGGACTCCAACGGCACCGCCAACTTCCAGATCACTCTGCTGAACACGCTGGCTCCGGCCGCCGTCGACTATATCCTGTAATCTCGGACAGAAGTCGGAACTGATCGCCATCCCCTGTCGGGCTGTATAGCCGGACAGGGGCATACCACCGACCCGGCTGAGTCGTGTGAGCCGGTTGCCGATCCACCTCGACTTCCGACATGGCGGCGATGGCAGAAGCGCGATTGCTGCGCTAAGCTGCGACGATGGCGACCGTGCTCAAATCTGTCCCGCCGCAAGCGGACCCGCTCGACCATATGAGCCTGCCGGGCTGGCTCTATCACGACCCGGAATTCCTGGAGGCCGAGAAGCGGGCTTTCCTTCGTGCCGCGCCGCAGGTGGTGTGCCACGAGGGCGAGATCGCCGCTCCGGGCGAGTGGCGCACGCTCGAATATCTTGGCGAGAGCGTGATCGTCATCCGCGGCGACGATGGCGAGGTTCGCGCCTTTGCCAACGTCTGCCGCCATCGCGGCTCGCGGGTGGTCGATGGCACCGCGGGGTGCTCGAAGGTGCTGACCTGCCCCTATCATGCGTGGAGCTATGCTCGCGACGGGCGGCTGGTCGGGGTGCCGCACCGCAGCGAATATCCCGCGCTTCGGCCGGAGGAGCTGGGCCTTGCCCCGGTGAAGCTGGAGACTTGGCGCGGGTTTGTGTTCGTCACGCTTGAGCCCGGCGCGCCGTCGGTCGCCGAGATGATGGCGCCCTACGAGCACGAGGTCGCGCCGTACCGGCTCGAGGCGCTGCAGGCGATCGGGCGGGTGACGCTTCGCCCGCGGCCGCTCAACTGGAAAACAATCGCCGACAATTATTCGGACCATTTGCACATTCCGGTCGGCCACCCCGGGCTGACGCGGCTGTTCGGGCGCAATTACCGGATCGAAGCGCAAGATCATGTCGACCGGATGGAAGGCGAGCTGATCGAGCAGCCGTCGGCCAACCCGTCCGAGCACGCCTATCAGAAAATGCTGCCGCAAGCAGAGCATCTGCCGCGCTCGCACCGGCGCAAGTGGCTGTATTACAAGCTGTTCCCCAACGTCGCTTTCGACATCTATCCCGACCAGGTCGATTTCATGCAGTTCCTGCCGGTGAGCGCGACCGAGACCGTGATCCGCGAGATTAGCTATGCGCTTCCGGACGGGCGGCGGGAGATGAAGGCGGCGCGTTACCTCAACTGGCGGATCAACCGGCGGGTCAACGCCGAAGACACCGAGCTAATCGCGCGCGTGCAGCTTGGGATGCAATCATCGAGCTATGTGGCGGGGCCGCTGGGGACCAGCGAGGTGTGCCTGCGCAGCTTCGCCCGCAAGCTCAGGCGGATGATCCCGGAGGCTCGGCTGGAGCAGCCGCCTGTAGCCGGGTGGAGCGCTCGTCCGTCGAGCTGAATCGGCGGGACAGCCAGCGCACCGGCAGCCCGGCGAGCGCCAGGCCGAACCCCCACAAGGTCGCCTCGAGCCCGGCACCGACGAACATCGCCAGTGCGTAGACGACTGCGACGGCCGCGACCGCCGCCCAGCGGCCGGTGGCTCGCAGGCGAAGCGCAGCGGCAGCGCAGACGACGTAGAGGACGAGAGCCGCGACCGTCGAAACCAGCGCGATAAAGACATAGACTTCGACGAAGCTCTCGCTGGCGCTGGCGAACACCAGCAGGCTCGCGACCAGCGCCGCGACTACTAGCGAGCCGACTGGGGCGCCGGCCGAATTGACCTTGCGGAACCAGGGCGGCAAGTCGTTGGCGCCGGCGATCGCCCGGCCGCTTTCGGCGGCCAGCAGCAGCAGCGCGTTGCAGGTGCCGAAGGCGCTGATTGCGGCGATGATCGCGACCACCGTTCCCGCCACCGGGCCCAGGATCGGCCCGATCGCGTCGGCGAAGGGGGCGCTGCTTTCCGCGGCGATCGCGCTTGGCAACAGCATCAGCGTCGCCACAGTTGCCGCAAGGTAGATGATGCCGGTGAAGCCGGTGCCCGCGACGGTGGCGAACGGGACGGTTCGTGCCGAGTCCCGAGTGACGTTGGCAGTCACGGTCGCCGCTTCGAAGCCGGTCAGCGAGAACAACATCAGCGCACCGGCGGCGGCTACTCCGGCAAGAGTGACAGGCACCGGCGCCAGAGGCTCGGTCGGCGACCCGGTGCCGACGCGCGCGGCGACCAGCAGGACGACCGCTATCAAAGGCAGGATCTTGATCAGGGTCGCAGTCACCTGGACCCAGCCGGCCGAGCGCGCGCCGGCGAGGTTGACGAGGGTCAGCACCAGGATCGAGCCAAGGGCGACGACCATCATCCCTGCGCCCGACCCGACGGCAGGCACGGCGTGCCCCATCGCCCCCGCGACAGCAACCGAAACCGCGGCAACCCCCGTCCATTGTGAGACGAGATAGCTCCACACAGTAAGGAAGGCCGCGGTATCCCCGAACGCCGACCGGACGTAAGCGAAAGGACCACCGGGAATTCTGCGCGCAAGGCTGGCCAGCGCGAACGCGAGGCACATGGTGCCGCTGATCGTTACGGCAAAGGCAAGCAGCAGGTTAGGGCCGTAGGGCGCCAGCGTCGTCGGCAGCAGATAGATACCTGACCCGATCATCGTGCCCACCACCATCGCCATGCTCATCCAGCGTCCAAGCTGCTTGGAGCGGGGCGGTACGGGCGGCAGGGCGTCGGGCTGTCGGATCATTGCCGCGCACTTCGCACTCCTCCACAGGGTTGGCAACCGAGCCCCTGCAGCCTAGTCGGCGCCTTCTTCAAACAGGCGGAACCCAGATGCGCGCATTCCTTTTTCCGGGGCAGGGCAGCCAGTCGGTTGGCATGGGCGCGGCGCTGGCCGAAGCGAGCGGCGCTGCCCGCGACGTGTTCGGGGAAGTCGATGAGGCGCTGGGACAGAGCCTGTTCCGGTTGATGAAGGACGGTCCTGACGACGACCTTCGGCTGACGGAGAATGCGCAACCAGCGATCATGGCGAATTCGATCGCGGTATTCCGCACTCTGGGCGTTCGGCTGGCGGATGTGACGAACTTCGTCGCCGGCCACAGCCTCGGCGAATATTCGGCGTTGTGCGCGGCCGGATCGTTTGACCTGGCGACAGCGGCCAAGCTCCTGAAGCTGCGCGGCCAGGCGATGCAGGCGGCGGTGCCGGTCGGGCAGGGGGCGATGGCGGCGTTGCTCGGCGCGGACCTGCCGATGGCGCGGCGCATTGCCGAAGCGGCGGCGCAGGGCGAAGTCTGCTCGGTCGCCAACGACAACGACCCGAGCCAGGTCGTGCTGTCCGGCCACAAGGGGGCGATCGACCGGGTGACCGAGATGGCCAAGCAGATGGGCGCCAAGCGGGCGGTCGCGTTGCCGGTGTCGGCGCCGTTCCATTGCCCACTGATGCAGCCGGCGGCCGAAGCGATGCGCGATGCGCTCGGCTATGTCGTCGTCGAGGAGCCGGCGGTGCCGGTGTTCGCCAACGTCACCGCCGCGCCCGAGCGCGACCCGGATGCAATACGCAACCTGCTGGTCGAGCAGGTGACGGGAATGGTCCGCTGGCGCGAAAGCATCGCCAACATGGCCGAGGCCGGCGTCGAGGAATTTGTCGAGATCGGCGGCAAGGTGCTGGGCCCAATGGTCAGGCGGATTGCCCCGGACGCAAGAGTCACTAGCGTCGTCACCATCGAGGACATCGAAGCGCTGGCGAAGGAATTATGATCCTCCCCGGGACGGGGAGGGGGACCATGCGAAGCATGGTGGAGGGGGCGGCATGCAGGGCGGAGGACCCCCACCGTCAGCGCTGCGCGCTGCCACCTCCCCGTGCCGGGGAGGAGGAGTAAGACATGTTCGACTTGTCAGGAATGACCGCACTGGTGACTGGGTCTTCGGGAGGGCTAGGCTCTGCGATTGCAACCGCCCTTGCCCAGCAGGGGGCGCGGCTGGCGGTATCGGGGAGCAATGTTGAGAAGCTCGAGCGCTTCCGCGCAGAGCTCGGCAGCGACCATGTGGCGCTTGCGGCGAACCTTTCCGACGGGGCGGCGGTCGACGCGCTGGTGCCGCAGGCGGTGGAGGCGCTTGGCGGCAGGCTCGACATCCTCGTCAACAATGCCGGCGTCACTCGCGACAATCTGCTGATGCGGATGAAGGACGACGAGTTCGCCGACGTGCTGAAGATCAACCTGGAAGCCGCGTTCCGGCTGATCCGCGCCGCTGCCAAGCCGATGATGAAGGCGCGGTTCGGGCGCATCATCTCGATCACGTCGGTCGTGGGCGTCACCGGCAATCCGGGGCAGGCCAATTACGTCGCCGCCAAGGCCGGCCTGATCGGCATGACCAAGGCGGTGGCGCAGGAGCTGGCGAGCCGGGGCATCACCGCCAATTGCGTCGCGCCAGGCTTCATGTCCTCGGCGATGACGGAGGCGCTCAATGACCAGCAGCGCGAGGCGATCTTGTCGCGAATTCCGCTCGGCGCCATGGGGAGCGGCGATGATATCGGCGCCGCAGTCGTCTACCTCGCGAGCCGCGAGGCGGGTTACGTCACCGGTCAAACTCTCCACGTCAACGGCGGAATGGCGATGATTTGAGCCGCTGAGCCAAGCGCTCCCCACTCCCTTGTCGTCGTTTCATCGCCACCTATATCGCCAACGAAATCAAAACTCCGGTCGCTGCTCAAGCAGAGGGCCGGAAGAGGGGCGAAGAGGGAAGTATGGCGAAAGTAATCGGTATCGACCTGGGTACGACCAACAGCTGCGTTGCCGTGATGGAAGGCGGCAAGCCCAAGGTCATCGAGAATTCGGAAGGCGCACGCACCACTCCGTCGGTGGTCGCTTTCACCAAGGACGGGGAGCGTCTCGTCGGACAGCCGGCCAAGCGCCAGGCGGTCACCAATCCCGACAATACGGTGTTCGCGGTCAAGCGCCTGATCGGCCGTCGCTTCGACGATCCGATCACCAAGAAGGACACCGAGCTGGTCCCCTACAAGATCGTCAAGGGATCGAACGGCGACGCGTGGGTCGGTGCCGGCGGCAAGGATTATTCGCCGTCGCAGATCTCCGCGTTCATCCTCCAGAAGATGAAGGAAACCGCCGAGGCCTATCTTGGCGAGACGGTTACCCAGGCGGTGATCACCACCCCCGCCTACTTCAACGATGCGCAGCGCCAGGCGACCAAGGACGCCGGCCAGATCGCCGGCCTTGAAGTGCTGCGCATCATCAACGAGCCGACCGCGGCCGCGCTCGCTTATGGGCTCGACAAGCAGGACGGCAAGACGATCGCGGTCTACGATCTTGGCGGCGGCACCTTCGACATCTCGATCCTCGAGATCGGCGACGGCGTGTTCGAGGTGAAGTCGACCAACGGCGACACCTTCCTCGGCGGCGAGGACTTCGACGCCAAGATCGTCGATTATCTCGCCGACCGCTTCA
>JACCSV010000129.1 GCA_013812805.1 Sphingomonas sp.
TCGTAGAGCAGGTTGAACTCGACGTACCGGCCGCGAAATTCGAGCAGGCGCTGCCGGTCGTCGTCGCTGAACGGCGTGTCCATGCGCAGTCTCACGAGCTTCGGGAAGATGTCGAGGAAGGCGTCGCCGACCTCTCGCGCAAAGGCGAAATTCGCTTCGAACGAGGGGCCTGCGCCCGGCTCGAAACATTCGAGATGGTCGTAGAAGATGCCGCCGACGCCCCGGGATACGCCGCGATGGGGCAGGAAGAAATAGTCGTCCGCCCATTTGGCGAAGCGAGTGTAGAAAGTCGGGTCGTGGGCCGCGCACGCCGCCCGCAGCCGAGCGTGGAAAGCGTCGCTGTCTTGCCTGTAGGGGATTGCCGGGTTGAGGTCGGCGCCGCCGCCGAACCAGCGCTTCGTCGTCGTCAGGAAGCGCGTGTTCATGTGGACCGCGGGCACGTGCGGGTTGGCCATGTGCGCGACGAGGCTGATGCCGGTGGCGAAGAAGCGCGGGTCCTCGCCGGCTCCGTGGACGCTCGCCGCGAACTCGGGCGAGAAGCGGCCGCCGACGGTCGAGACGTTGACCCCGATCTTTTCGAACACCTTGCCGGCCATCACTCCGCGGACGCCGCCTCCCCCGGGCCCACCGCCCGCATCCTCGCGCTCCCACGGGATGAAGCTGAAGGCGGCGTCGCTGCCGGCTTCGCGCTCGATCGCCTCGAACTCGGCGCAGATGCGGTTGCGCAGGCTTTCGAACCAGTCGCGCGCGGCCTGCTGCTGTTGGTCCAGCGGGAGCATGGGCGCCCTTTAGCGCGCTTCCCGCGAATGCCAATCGTGCCCCTTGGCAGCCCCCACTGGCGCGGCTATCAGGCCCGCCAATCGCGCCGGGCCTCCGCCCGGAGCGTCGTCGCTTGGGCCGGTCCGGCCCGTCAAGAGCTGCACAAAAGTCCAAGGGTGAGCATGGCCACGAAGGCATCGGCTGAGGGTACGGATCGCGCCGCAGGGGTCGAGGTCCGGCGTCGCGATTTCCTCAACGTCGCCGCCGTCAGCTTTGCCGGCATTGGCGTGGTCGCCGTCACCATCCCCCTGATCACCCAGATGAACCCGCCGGCCGACGTCCTCGCGCTCGCCGAGGTCGAGGTGGACATCTCTAAGATCCAGCCGGGCCAGGCGATCAAGACCAGCTGGCGCAAGCAGCCGGTGTTCGTCCGCAACCTCACGCCGCAGGAGATCCAGGCGGCCAATGCGGTGCCGCTCGGCGACCTGCGCGACCCGCAGTCGCTTGCCGAGCGGACCAAGCCGGGCAAGACGAACTGGCTGATTACGCTGGGCGTGTGCACTCATCTGGGCTGCGTTCCGCTCGGTGTGGGCGAGGGCGAGAACCGCGGCCCGTTCGGCGGCTATTTCTGCCCGTGCCACGGCTCGGCCTACGACACTGCGGCGCGCATCCGCACCGGCCCGGCGCCGACCAACCTGCTCGTGCCCGAGTACGAATTCGTGTCCGACACCATTGTCCGGATAGGCGCAGGGGGAACAGCCTGAAATGAGCTTCGCCTGGGCAAAGCCCTACGAACCCAAATCACCGTTCGCGCGCTGGATCGACGAGCGCCTGCCGCTTCCGCGGCTGGTCTACGGAGCGGTCGGCGGCGGCTATCCGGTGCCGCGCAACCTCAATTACTGGTGGAACTTCGGAGTGCTCGCCGGAGTGTTCCTGACCATCCAGATCGTCACCGGCATCGTGCTTGCGATGTGGTATTATTCGAGCGTCGACGGCGCGTTCAATTCGGTCGAGCACATCATGCGCGACGTGAACGCCGGCTGGGCGATGCGCTACATCCACATGAACGGCGCGAGCTTCTTCTTCATCGCGACCTACATCCACATGTTCCGCGGGATCTACTACGGCTCCTACAAGGCCCCGCGCGAGCTGGTGTGGATGCTCGGCCTCGTCATCTATCTGTTGATGATGGCCACCGCCTTCATGGGCTACGTGCTCCCCTGGGGGCAGATGAGCTACTGGGGCGCGCAGGTCATCACCGGCTTCTTCTCGGCTTTCCCGCTGGTCGGCGAGCCGGTCCGCATCTGGCTGCTCGGCGGCTATGCGCCCGACCAGGCGACGCTGACCCGTTTCTTCTCGCTCCATTATTTGCTGCCGTTCGTGATCGCCGGCGTGGTGATCCTCCACATCTGGGCGCTTCACATCCCCGGCTCAAACAACCCCACGGGCGTCGACATCAAGGAGGAGCGCGATACGCTCCCGTTCCACCCGTTCTACACCGCCAAGGACGGCTGGTTCGGGGCGCTGATGCTGCTGGCGTTCGCGTTGGTCACCTATTTCGCGCCCAACTTCCTCGGCCACCCCGACAATTACATCCCGGCCAACCCGCTCGCGACGCCCGCGGAGATCGTCCCGGAATGGTATTTCTGGCCGTTCTACGCGATCCTCCGCGCGTTCACCGTCGACTTCATCCTGCCGGCCAAGCTGTGGGGCGTGCTGGCGATGTTCGCCTCGATCCTGCTGTTGTTCTTCCTGCCGTGGCTCGACAAGTCGGCGGTGCGCTCAGGCTCGTACCGGCCGCTGTTCAAGCGCTTCTTCTGGATCCTTGTCGTCGACCTGGTCGTGCTCGGCTGGGCCGGCGGGCGCGCCGCAACACCGATGGTGATCGCGATCAGCCAGCTCTGCACGGCTTATTATTTCGCGCACTTCCTGATCATCCTGCCGCTGATTTCCAAGTTCGAGCGGCCGCTGCCGCTGCCGGACTCGATCTCGAGCTCGGCGCTTCACGGCGAGCGGCGCGAAAGCGCGCCGGCGGGGATCACGCGCCGGTCGCCAACGACCGCGGCGCCGGCGCAATAGGGGTTAGTCACTGATGCTCCGCTTCATCCTCGGACTGGTCGGCCTCGGCTTCGTTGGCGTGCTGTTGATCTCCTTCTTCGTCACCACGGCGGACTATTTCAGCAATCCGCCAGAGCCGACGGCCGAGCAGGAGTTCCACCATCACGCCAAGGAGCTTCACCTCGCGAGCGACGGCCCGCTCGGCCAGTTCGACGAGAAGCAGCTGCAGCGCGGCTTCCAGGTCTACAAGGAGGTCTGCGCGGCTTGCCACGGGCTGAGCCTGGTCGCGTTCCGCGACCTCGCGGCGCTCGGCTACAATGAGGCCGAGGTGAAGGCGATCGCCGACCAGTGGGCAATCCAGGTGCCGACCACCAACGAGGAAACCGGCGAGGCGGCGACCCGCAAGGCGATCCCGGCCGACCGGTTCCCGAGCCCCTATCCCAACGAGATTGCGGCGCGCGCGGCGAACAACAACGCCAATCCGCCCGATTTGTCGCTGATCACCAAGGCCCGCCACGACGGAGCGGCCTACATCTATTCGCTGCTCACCGGGTACGAGCGGAACCAGCCGACCGAGCTGGTGCGCAAGTTCCCGGCCGCCAAGACGCCGCAGGGGCTCTACTACAACCCCTATTTCCCGACCCTCAACCTGGCCATGCCGCCGCCGATCACGACTAACGGCCAGGTCACCTACGCACCTGGCAACCCGCCGCCGAGCGTCGACCAGATGGCCAAGGACGTGAGCGCCTTCCTGGTGTGGACGGCCGAGCCCAAGCTCGAGCAGCGCCACAGGTCGGGCCTCGCAGTGACGATCTTCCTGCTGATCGCGACGATCATCGGCTATTTCGCCTATCGCAACATCTGGGCGACCCACAAGGCGAAGGTGCGCACGACCGGGCCGCTCGAGCCGCACAACATCGCCAAGACCCAGATTGCCAAGGACCAGGAAGGCGTCGCCGGCTAGGCCCCCGGGCCGCAAGCCGAGCGCGTCAGCCGCGGCTGGATTGCGGCCGCTTCAATTGTCCGTCGCACCCGGCGCCCGGCTCTCCGATCAGGCGCATATCTGTCCGTTTCAGAGGGGCTTGGGTTCACCGGCCATTCACGGCCACGGCGCAAAAGTAGGGGGTAACTCCGTCTGAGTCGTGGAGACCCATCATGAGCGTTTCTCGTCTTCGTTCCGCGGCCGTCCTGCTCGCCGCTTCGGTCAGCCTTGGCGGCTGCGCCACCTACGGCCAGGTGGGCGGGGTGGGCGTGTCGGTCGGCTACGGCAATA
>JACCSV010000145.1 GCA_013812805.1 Sphingomonas sp.
CCGACCTCGCTTCGGGTCGCCGACGAGCAGCTGAAGCTGCCGCGGCGGATCTCGCGCTTCGTCCTGACCATCGGCGCGACCGCCAACCAGAACGGCACCGCGATGTTCGAAGGGGTGACCGTGCTGTTCCTGGCGCAATTCTTCGGGCTCGATCTGACCCTAGGGCAGCAGATAATGGTGATGCTGGTCTGCATCCTTGGCGGCATCGGCACGGCGGGCGTTCCCGCGGGTTCGCTGCCGGTGGTGGCGCTGATCCTGGCGATGGTCGGGATCAGGCCGGAAGCGATCGCGCTGGTGCTCGGCGTCGACCGCTTTCTGGACATGTGCCGGACGACGCTGAACGTGGTCGGCGATCTCGTTGCAGCGCAGGTGATCTCGGCAGGCGAGCCGGTGGACCCCGCGGCCGCATCCGAGCCAATGCGGGAGGCCACGCGGCCGGCGTGAGTTTCCTCGACCGGCTGCCGGAGCGCTATCGAGTCATATTGTGCGACGTCTGGGGCTGCATTCACGACGGGATGCGGCTTTACCCGGGTGCAGCCAGGCGGCTTCGTCAGTGGCACGAGCAGGGGCGGAGCATCGTCCTGGTCAGCAACGCGCCGCGTCCCGCCTCGACGGTCGAAGCGCATCTCCTGCGGCTGGGGCTGCACCGCACGGATTGGGATTACGTCGTGACCAGCGGGGAAACCGGCATTGCAGCGCTCAAGGGGTTCGCGGCGCCGGTCGGGTTTCTTGGCACCGCCAGTGACCGTGCCGACCTCGAGCACAGCGGGATCAGGATCGCCGGTGACGGGGCTTTCGATCAACTCGCCTGCGTGGGGCTCGACCGCTACCGCCGCCACAGCGAGGAATATCGCTCGGAGCTACAGCAATTGGCGGAGCGTGGGGTCGTGATGCATTGCCTCAACCCCGACCGAGTCGTCATCCATGGCGGGGTCGAAGTGCCTTGCGCCGGCGCGCTCGCCGACCTTTACGAAGAGCTGGGCGGGCAGGTGGAATGGTACGGGAAACCTTTCCCGCCGATCTATCATCACGCGCTCGGGCTGGTCGGCGATCCGCCGGCGGGAGCAGTGCTGGCGATCGGCGACAGCCTCGCCACCGACGTGCTCGGCGCTGCGAGGATGGGGTTCGACTGCGTGTTCGTCAGCGGCGGGATCCATCGCGGCGAGCCGTTTCCGGACGATTTCGCAGCCGAGAACGCGTTGGGCGACTGGCGGCCAGTCGCCATCCTCGACTCGCTGCAGTGACGGAGCGGGTCAGGCCAATTCGGGCGTGCGCTGCTGGACGACCTTGTCGGCCAGCGTGCCGTTGAGCTCGGCGAGATGGTCGAACTCGGCTTCGTAGCTGGCCAGGCCCTGGCTTTGCGAGCGAAGCTCGGCCTCGAGGCCAGTCAGTTCCGCTTCCGGGATCAGGGCTTCGACCCGGTCCCAGCCCGTCCAGCCGTCGCGCGGGCCCATCCCAAGCATCTGTCCGCGCCGGCTGGCGACGGCGGAGCTGACCCGGCTGGTGGCGCTTGACGGGCAG
Organism: Sphingomonas sp.; assembly: GCA_013812805.1. Classification (GTDB taxonomy): domain Bacteria; phylum Pseudomonadota; class Alphaproteobacteria; order Sphingomonadales; family Sphingomonadaceae; genus Sphingomicrobium. The sequence continues at coordinate 1,522 of JACCSV010000145.1, forward strand.
ACGACGGTCAGCCGGTGCACAGGCTCGAGCAGGTGCGGGGAGGCGGCGGCGAGCGCTTCCGACATCGCCAGCCGCCCGGCCAGGCGGAAGGCGAGCTCGGAGCTGTCGACGCTGTGGTAGCTGCCGTCGATCAGGCTGACCGCGACGTCGACCACCGGGAAACCGAACGGGCCCTTGACCATGGCGTCGCGAACGCCCTGCTCGACGGCGGGGAACCATTGCCGCGGGATGGCGCCGCCGGAGATGGATTCGGTGAATTGGAAGCCTTCGCCGCGCGGCAGCGGCCTGACCTCGATAATGACGTCGCCGAACTGGCCGTGGCCGCCCGATTGCTTCTTGTGCCGGCCCTTCTGAATCACCGAGCGGCGGATCGATTCGCGGTAACCGATGCGCGGCGGTCGCGATTTCACCTCGACCCCGTAGCGGCGCTTAAGCCGCGCCAGCACCGTGTTGAGATGCTCGTCGTTGACGCCCTTCAGGCGCATCTCGTGCGCTTCGTCGTCCTGTTC